>CANRGU010000012.1 GCA_947630255.1 uncultured Clostridia bacterium
ATAATTTGCCCCCATCATTTATATTTTACATTTATTTACTTTCTTTTGCAACAAAAATCCATCGCATTTTTCGACACTTTATCGTAAATTATATAATAAATAGGTTATTTTTGCTGGAATTATTACTTTGCTGTAGAAAATTTATAGAGGAGTGCTATATTAATCAGCACTCCTCTTATTTTTCGCTAAATATTTAGTACGATAAGATTCCAAGCAATCTTTTATAACTATACCAATGCAAAATATTATTGTAATTATATATACTATCCTTGATACTTTATTTCCAAAAATAATTCCATTATAATAAGTACCTTCTATTATTCCTCTTAGTATTATATACGACATTAATGATATTGCCATTCTGCTAGTATCTTTCACTTTTATTAATTTTAATATTCCTAAAAGAAATAAACTAAATATAAATGCTCCACAATCATATAATTCAGAAGGATGTACCTTAACTATATCATATTTTCTATATACTCCCCATGGCAGAGAGGTTGGCACTCCTTTACAGCACCCTGTAAAAAAACAACCAATTTTTGATAATGCTCCGCCTATATAGAACCAAACAAGCATTGGCTCTAATGTTTTTGTTAGTTTTATTTTGTATATTTTAGATAAAACTACTATATTAATAAAAGCAAATATAAATGCTCCATATCCTTTAAAATATGAAAAGGTTGTAGAAAATACTTGGTACATCTTAACGGTTTTATAATTTACTATAGCATAGAATAATCTTGCTCCTACAAATCCACTTATGATTGTTGTTATTATAACTACTATTTTTTGCTTTATGGTATATTGTTTTTGCAAAATCAAGTAAATTCCACCTAAAGTGATAGCCAAAATTATCATAAAGTTATAAAAGTTAAGATTTCCTATTCTAAGAAATGGAACTTCCATCTTTTTTCCTCTTTCTTTTCAGATTACAAGTTAATCTGCAAATTCCCAATGATAATGTTCATTTTCTTGATCTTCTGCTTCATCATATATTTTATAAATATGCAATTCATTTTTCAAAGTCATTACAGGCCTTATTCCACTTGTTCCTCCAACTTTAGAATTGTTTTTAAAAGTATCCGGAACTACATAAGCAATACCATAGCTAGAATTTTGAACATTTACAAAATAATATCCACCATTTAGTACTAAATCATTTTCACAGCCTCCGATTAGAATATAACCAATCACATTCTTGAGTTCCTAAAACTGAATAACTGTCTGCATATTTAGAATCAAAATACTTTTTGCCACATTCATTCAAATTTTTCAGTTCGTAGCCATTCCCCATAACAACTGCAGATGTATAAGGTCCGTTTAGATTATCTTCAGCAAAATCTGCTTCTGTTACTGTTACTACTTCTGGTATTCCAGCTGTTACAATCTTTACAATCTTTTTTTCATCTTTTACGTAATTTGCAACAGCTCGCCATCCTGTAAATGTAGATTTTGCTGTTTTTGTTTTTGTTTCATCTGTTGGATCATACGTGTCTACATTTTCATAGTCTTTTGGATAATTTACATAGTCCATTGCCACAATTGGGGCTCCACTTACTCTTGAACAATCTTTAAATTCCCCTTCACCTTCTGTAGATATACTACCATTTGGTCCTACTGTAAGATTTCTAGTTTGTATATCTGATAAACTTCTTGCTTTTCCATCTTTTGTTTCAACCCATGGGAGTACATATAATTTTCCACTTACTGTTATTTTACTATTTACCGTTAAATTTCCAAATGTTTTTACCTCATTCGTTGGTTCATAAGATTCAACTTTTCCATTACCGATTATGACTTGTACATTAGCTGGAATATTAATATCCTGTTTTAACTCATAGTCATTTATTATATAAACTGATAAATCGCTTTCTGCTGCGAAATCTATAGCCTCTTGTAAATCGCGAAACTCATATATATTGCCATCCATTGGTACACCTGCTACAATTACACCTTGTGGTGGTTCATCTTCACTATTACCTTGGTTTTCTGATGGATTGTTATTTAAATAGTCATCTATTGAATCATACCATGTACCATTTATCTTTATTCTTCCATTTGCCAAAGCATTTTCTACTTCTATTGCATTTTGAGTTTTATCTGCTGCTTCTTTTGTTCTTCCTATTAGTCCTCCATTTAACGCTGTACTTATTGTAACTCCTACTAATATTAACATTACTATTATTGTGATTACTAATGCTATTAACGTAATTCCTTTCGCATTAGAATTTTTAACCTTTAAACTAGTTGTTTGCTTTTCTTGCATTTGTTTTTCTCTCCCTCTTTTGTTTCTATTTTTAAATAAACATATCTTTGCCTTTTGTTGTATTATTATATTCTTTTATGTTTATTTCTCACAATGTACTTATTTTAATTATAATAAATCTTTTACTGATTCACTTATTATTTTATTTACATCAGCAAGCATTATATTAAATCTTACTTCAATATCAAAATACTCTTTTATTTTTGGTTCTTTCATAAGAATGTCATACATTTCTTGTAGCTTTTTCATTTTTTCTGAGTCTTCATCTTTACCTTGAAATGATAAAACTTGTACATCATATCTTATTTTTTCAAATTCTTCTATTTTTGCTTTCATTTCAGGTATAGCTTCTATTTCCTCTTTTGCTTTTTTATACTCTTGATATTCTTTACTCTCTTGCAGAGCTTTTGCTAAATTGTTAGCCTCATCATATACGTACATTTTAAACTCTCCTTTTTATTTTAAGCATATGCTTGACGTTTCTTGTTGAAAGAAATTAAATTTGTAATTTCTGTTTCTATATTTTTTATCTTCTTTGACTTTCTTGCCTTTTCTTGAGCAATTTGATTTGCTTGTCGTTCTGCCATTGTTTGGCATATTGCTTTTTGATATATAAAGTGTGTATCTTGCGCTATTTTTGCCCAATTATATTCATTTTTTACTTTTGCCCTTGCCTTCTTTACTATATTATCACATAATTGATGATCAAATAGAAGTGTTAAAATTGAATCTGCAAGTGAATTAGGATTTCCTGCATAAGATTTCATTCCATCTACGCCATGCTCTACTATTTCATTTAATCCACCTACATCTGATACAACCGTTGGAACTCCTGCAAGCATTGCCTCTAATGCTACTATTCCAAATGGTTCGTATGTGCTTGGAAATACTGATACATCTGCACATTTATACATTTTTGAAACTTGCTTTGCATTCAAATATCCTGTAAAATATACTTTTTGAGAAAGTCCCATTGCCTCTACTTGTGCCTTTAATTCATCTAGCATTCCGCCTTTTCCTGCTATTATAAGTTTTGCATCATGATAGTTATCTAATATTTTAGGCATCGCAGATATTAAGTGTTGAACACCTTTTTCATATACTAGTCTTCCCATAAATAATATTATTTTTTCATTATCAGATGCATATTGTCTTCTAAAGTCATAATCTCTTTCTACTCCACTATATGAAGTAGTATTAATACCGTTTGGTATAACATTTATTTTTTCATATGGAAGTCCAAATAATCTTTGTAAATCGTTTTTCATAAATTTACTATTTACTATTACTTCTGATGATTCATAAGTAAGCATCCATTCTGTATCATTTATATACCTTTGCACTTCATCATGAATTCCACCATTACGTCCTGCTTCTGTAGCATGTATTGTACTTACAAGTGGCATATTATATGAATTTTTCAAAGTTTTTGCTGCATATGCTACAAGCCAATCATGTGCATGTATAACATCAAATTTTTCTCCATTTGCAATTAATTCGTTTGCCTTTGCTATCATATTAAAGTTAAGTTGCATTATCCAGTCTATAAAGTTATTTGGATTTATCATGTAATTATCTACTCTATATACATTAACACCTTTATCATTTTCATAGTATGGCACATTTCCTTCTTTATATGTAATAACATATACATCATGTCCATCTTTTATTAATCTTTTTGATAAATCATGTACAACCCTTGCAATTCCGCCAACTATTCTTGGTGGATACTCCCACGTAAGCATAAGTATTTTCATAAAGTTTACTTCCTCCTTTATTTTTTTCATTAGTTAAATTTTACATCGAATATATTTTATAGGAAATTATTATAAAAGTAAACAGATTATTACAATATTTTCAAAAAAAATATTTTTTATTCCTTTTAGTCTTGAATTTATTTATTTTTTGATATACTATATATAAGAATATTTTATTTTTACTAAGGAGGAAATCCAAATGCCAAAAACTACAAAAGATGTTACTGATAAAAAAAATAAAAAATTAAATTCGAAAACTACTACTTCTGCTAAAAGTAGTTCTTCTAAGGTAGCTAATAAATCTAAAAAATCTACTACTAAAACTACTACTAAAAAAACTACTTCTACTAAAAAGAAATCAACATCTACCGTTTCTAAAAAGGTTACATCTAGCAAGAAAACTCCTAGTAAAAAAAGAACTAAATCTTCTACAAAAGCTAAAAGTCAAAAATCAATTAATATTTTAGAATATTATGATTTACCGTATAGATATAATGAAACTACTGTTAAAATTCTTTATCAAACTCCTAAAACTCTTTTTGTGTATTGGGATGTTTCTGATAGTGATAGAGAAAATTTTATAAATCAGTATGGAAATGATTTTTTTGAAAGAACTAAACCAGTACTTATAATTCACAATTTAACAATGAATTATACTTTTGAAATTGATATAAATGATTTTGCTAATTGTTGGTATTTTAATATAAATGATGAAAAATGTGAATATTCTGTTGAACTTGGAAGAAGATCAAAAGATTTTAACAATGGCATAATTCCTAATGATTATTTATATATAGCATCATCAAATAAAATTGAATCACCAAATGGGCATATTTTATTTGATAGTAACAATAATGTTGTGTTCTTTAAAAATGTAAAGACTAATCAAAGTTTCTCAAAAGATATTGCACACTTTAACTTTATGAAATATTTTGGCAAGATATATAACATATATGATATTTATAAAAAGATATATAAAGAAGATGAAATATTAAAAATTGATAATCCTACATCTACTTTTAAGTAAAGGAGTAAATAATGAATACTGAAAAAGGATATGTAAGTTTTATATTACATGCACATTTACCTTTCATACATCATCCAGAAAGTGAAGATTATTTAGAAGAAGAATGGCTATTTGAAGCCATTTCCGAAACATATATACCATTATTATTAAATTTTAAAAAATTAGAAGAAGAGAAGGTTGATTTTAGAATTACTATGTCTATTACCCCTCCTCTTCTTTCAATGCTTGATAATAAATTATTGCAAGGAAGATATATTAAGTATTTAAAAAAACATATAGAATTATCTAAAAAAGAAATTATAAGAACATCAAATGATCAAAGATTAAATGAGCTTGCTCATTATTATTTAGATAGATATTCAAATGATTTGCATGTATTTAAAGATTTATATAATTGTAATTTAATTGATGGTTTTAAATATTTTCAAGATATTGGTGTTTTAGAGATAATTACTTGTGGCGCAACACATGGATATTTTCCTATTCTCTATGTTAATGAAAAAACAGTTAAAGCCCAAATTGCAGTTGGGGTTCAGACATATGAAAAATATTTTGGAAAGAAGCCTCGTGGAATATGGCTTCCTGAATGTGGATATGTTCCAGAGGCAGACAAATATCTTAAAGAATTTGGCATTGAATATGTTATAACTGAATCACATGGAATACTTTATGCAGATCCTACTCCTATTTATGGCACGTTTGCTCCAATAGTTTCACCTGAAGGTGTAATAGCTTTTGGTCGTGATATTGAGAGTTCAAGACAAGTTTGGAGCTCTATTTCTCGGTTATCCTGGGGATTTTAATTATAGAGAATTTTATCGTGATATTGGTTATGATGCAGATTATGAATATATAAAACCTTATATTGCTAAAAATGGTGCTCGTGTAAATACTGGTATTAAATATCACAGAATTACTGGAAAAACAGAATTTAAAGATTACTATAATGTTCAATGGGCAAAAGATTCAGCAGAAAAACAGGCTGGTCACTTTTTAGATTCTAGAGTAAGCCAAATTAATGACCTTTCTAACTTTATGGATACTCCTCCGATTGTAGTTTGTCCTTATGATGCAGAACTTTATGGGCATTGGTGGTATGAAGGTCCATATTGGTTATATATATTATTTAAAAAAATTTATTATGATGACTGTAATTTTAAATTAATAACACCTGGAGAATATATTGATAAATTTCCTTGTATGCAAGTATCATCTCCTTGTAGGTCAAGTTGGGGTGCTAATGGTTATAGTGAAGTATGGCTTAACCCTAGCAATGATTATGTTCATAAACATCTTCATGTTGCAGGTGATAGAATGTGTGAGCTTGCTCATCTTTTCCCAAATGCAAAAGGTTTAAAAAAGAAAGCTCTTAATCAATGCGTTCGTGAACTTCTTCTTGCCCAAAGTAGTGACTGGTTATTTATTATTACAAACGGGACAATGGTTGACTACGCAAAAAAAAGAATTAAAGATCATATAGGAAGATTTACTGCTTTATATGAACAATTAAAAAATGACAAAATTGATGAAAATTTCTTAAAAGACATATCTAAAAAAGATAACATTTTTCCAGATGTTGATTATATGATTTATTATTAAAATAATTTAATATATACAAGTTTCATATTCTCTTTTCCAAGAATAAAATATGTATATCTAATAAGTTTTAGTAGATACTAACATTATTGGGAAGGAGAATTTTTGTGCTTAAATCATTTTGTATTAAAACAAATAATAATAAAATTGTTAATTATCTGCTAAATAATTTCGAAAATGTAGAATTAGAAAATTTATATATATCTAAATTAAAATTTAAGTTCTACAATAATTTTATATTGCATTATAAAGGAAATGATTTAGACGCTTTTTACAAAATATTTGCTGAAATTTTTTCTTCTACAATAATTGAGTTTTATGAGAAAGATATAATAAAAAGTCTTATAAATTCTAATTATTTTTATTTTACCGATATTGAACAGCGAAGAATATTTGACATAGTTAATGATTATATCTACAATGGAGATCTTACAGAGAGCTATATTAGAAAAGATTCAATAGCAATTTCTTGTATTGACTATTTTTCAAATAATAAGTCTGCAATATTAGATGGATTTGTAAGATTTAGATTAAATGATTATATTAAGATTATTGATTATATTGTTGACATGGCTGTAAATAAATTTGTAATCGATAGAGAATACACAGAATTTATAGATTTACTAAAATGTTACATCGCTTCTAAAGATTATGGAACGAATGTTGTGCATTTAATATATCAAAATCAAGAATCTATATTGCTTGATGAATTCAAAAAAATAATCGATTTAGATGACAGTATTTTAAATAGTAAATATTTATCAGATATAACTTTTTCCTCAAATGATTATACTTTAAATACGCTTCTTACTCTTTTGCCAAAGAAAATCTATATACATTTAATTGATGATATTCAAGATGAATTTATTAATACTTTAAAGTTAGTATTTGATGATAGAATATGTTTATGCAATGACTGTAATATTTGTAAGATTTATAGATTAGAAAAAATTCATAAGTAAAATGGCAAAAAAGGGGGCTGTCCCCTTTTTTGCCGTTTCTAATTTGCAATATTTATTCCAATATGATATATAATAATTAAAAATGTATGGAGATTATTATGAGTTCATTTGTTTTAAAAATAATTGCAATTATAACAATGTTTATAGATCATATTGGATATGCTATTTTTGGTAAATTTTCTTTTTTTAATTATATTGGTCGAATAGCTTTTCCTATATTTGCTTTTCAAATATCAGAAGGCTATATTCATACTAAAAACCTTAAGAAATATTTTTTAAGGTTATTTATATTTGCCCTTATTTCTCAAATTCCTTTTATGCTTTTTGACTCATTAATTTCTGATGAACTTACATTAAATATATTTTTTACATTGCTACTAGGACTTGCTTGCATCTATATTTATGATAAATGTAAATATAAATTCGTTGCAATAATTTTATCTATTGCAATTGGTTTTGTTGCACAGTTTACACACTGTGATTACGGTTTTTATGGTGTTGCTATTATTTTATTATTCTATATTTTCAAAAATAATATTTCACTTGCTTCAATTGCTTTTATTTTGGCTACTGCTATTAAATATACTATATCTATCTTAAAATATGGATTATATGATGTGTATATTTCTTTGTTTATTTGTACAATTATTCCTATTATATTTATTAACTTGTATAATGGTAAAAAAGGTAAAGATACCAAGTACTTACTATATTTATTCTATCCTATTCACTTGTTATTGATTTATGGAATTTCTTTGATTAAATGAATTAAATTACAATGAAAAGTTTATTCCTCGTGCTACTACATCTTTCATGTTTTCTATTAAATCATCTATTTCTTTTGGTGTTACTATTAAATTGTATTCTTTAGGTATTAATGCATCTCTTATAATACCATATTTGTCTTCATCTTTTAGTTTATTCAAATACTCATTTGAATTTCCTTCATCTTGCAATTTTTCAATAAATATATCTATACTATCTGCTGCAATTGTTGCTGCATCTACAACCATTGGTACACCTATTGCAATTACTGGAACTCCAACAGTATTTACACTTATTTCATTTCTTTTATTTCCTACTCCCGCTCCTGGCACAATTCCTGTATCTGATAATTGTACTGTACTACTTATTCTTTCTATACTTTTTGATGCTAAACTATCTATGACTATTATAAGTTTTGGTTTAATATTATCTACAATTCCTTTAATAACTTCCATTGTTTCTATTCCAGTTGTTCCAAGTACTCCTGGTGCTATTGCACTTACTGGTCTTGCATTTTCGTCTAAATATTGTGGTGCATATTTAATTAAATGTCTTGTAATATCTATTTCAGAAACTACTTTTGGTCCGAAGTGAATCTGGTGTTACATATATATTTCCAAGTCCTACAACTAAAATATCTCCTTTACTTTCTACGTGCTTATTTATAAGTTCTTTTAGTTCTTTTGTAACTATTTCTGATGCTTTTTGTATTTCTGCTTCTTCTGCAACTTTTAAATCTTTTATATCAATTGTAATATAGGTGCCAATTGGCTTTCCTATTGCTTCTTCTCCTTGTTTATCTGTTATTTTTACTCTGTTTGTTTTTATATTATTTCCTTCGTCAATGGTTTCTGTTTCAACTCCTGGTATTTCATCTAATTTATTTGCTTTTCTAAAAATGTCTCTTCTTTCATCCGCCATATCTGTATTAAAATTTATCATATAAAAATCACCTCTTTACTATTTTTAGTAAAAAAGGTGATTTTATACAGCTATTTTGTATAATCTGTTTCTTATATTTCAATTCTATCTTTAAATTTATTTTGAATTTGCATTTTAAGTTGCACGTTTTTTTCTTTTTCTAAATTTGGATCATCTTCCATAATCTTAATTGCTACACTTTGGATGGATTTAAGCATTTCAACATCTTCAAATAAATTTGCAATTTTAAGTTCTGGAAGTCCATGCTGTCTTGTTCCAAAGAATTCTCCTGAGCCACGAAGTTCCAAATCTTTTTCAGAAATTACAAATCCATTATTAGTTTCTGTCATAACTTTCATTCTTTGTCTAATATTTTCACTATTTCCTTGATATTTTAATATACAATAAGATTTATAACTTCCACGTCCTACTCTTCCTCTTAATTGATGAAGAGTTGCAAGTCCAAATCTTTCTGCATTTTCTATAACCATTATATTACTATTTGGAACATCTACTCCGACTTCTATAACAGTTGTTGAGATTAAAACTTGTATTTTTCCATCTTTGAATCTCTCCATTATTTCATCTTTTTCTTTAGGTTTTAGTTTTCCATGTAGATATTCAACAGTATATCCATTAAATATTTGTTTATATTTCTCGAATAATTCTAATACAGATTTTGCATCTATTTCTTCTGATTCTTCTACTAATGGACAGACAATATAGCATTGTCTTCCTTCATCTAGGTGTTTTTTTATAAAATTATTTACTCTTTCTTCCATTCCCTTTGTTACTGCAAATGTGTCTATCTTTTTTCTATTTGGTGGAAGCTCGTCTATTATAGAAATATCCAAATCCCCATAAAGAATAAGTGCAAGTGTTCTTGGTATTGGGGTTGCTGTCATAACTAATACATCTGGGCTTTCTCCTTTATTATTAATTGTTCCCCTTTGTCTTACTCCAAATCTATGCTGTTCATCAGTTACTGCAAGTCCTAAATTTTTAAACACAACATTTTCTTCAAGTAAGCTATGTGTACCTATTAAAATGTCTATTTCTCCATTTTGAAGTCTTTCTAAAATATCTTCTTTTTGTTTTTTTGTAATTCCGCTTACTAATAACTCACATTTTATATTAAATCTTGATAAAATATCTTCAAAATTTTTTAGATGTTGCTTTGCAAGTATTGCAGTAGGTGCCATTACAGCCACTTGATAGCCTGATTTTACTGCTTTATATGCTGCAACTATTGATACTGCTGTTTTTCCGTGAGCCAACATCTCCTTGAAGAAGTCTATTCATAGGAGTTTCTTTTTCCATATTATTGTCTATTTCTTCTAATACTCTTGTTTGTGCTTTTGTAAGTTTAAATGGAAGCTGTTCTATTACATCTTGCATTTTAACATTTTTATCAAATTTTATTCCCTTTTTATTTGCGCTATATTTATTTTTTAAATTAAGAAGTGCAAGTTGCATAACTAATAATTCTTCAAATACTAGCCTTTTTTTTGCCTTATTGTATTCTTCAAAATTTCTTGGAAAATGTATATCGTGAATTGCTTTATTAATATCATCTAATTTATATTCATCTATTAAATAACTAGGCAAAGTTTCTTCTAAATCTTCGTTTACTTCTTTTAGCCCATTTTCTATGATTTGCCTTATCACATTTTGTGACAGATTATATGTAAGTGGATATAGCGGAATTATTTTACCCGTATTTTTATTTGTACTTTCATCATCAAATACTGGTGAATTCATTTCAATAAATCCAATTCTTTTCTTTACTTTTCCATAGAATTTATAGCTTTGGCCAAGTTTAAATCTATTTTTTAAGTAGCCTTGATTAAACCAAGTAATTTGGCATAAACCTGTTTCATCTCTTACAGATAGCTTGTATATAACCATGTTTCTTCTGATTCTTTTTTCCATCATTTTTGAAACACAAATAGCCTCAATAAGAGCTTCTTCTCCATCTTCTAACTCTGCAATGCGCCTTGGCTTTCCTCTATCTTCATAATCTCTTGGAAAATATGTTATTAAATCTTCTAAAGTAAATATACCTAAAGTATTTAAAAGTTTTGCCCTTGCAGGTCCTACTCCTTTTATGAACTTTACATCTTTACTTAAATCTAACATTTATTACTCCTTCATCAATTTGTATTTAAGTCCAGTATTTCTCTTTTTTATATCCGTGTTTTGAATCATAAAATCAATAATATTTTTGTTGCTAATAACTATTAAAAGTTCTTTTGCACGAGTTAGTGCAGTGTATAGTAGATTTCTTGTAAGTAGCATTGGTGAGCTTTGAGGTATTGCAAGTATTACTACATCAAATTCGCTACCGTTGTGATTTATGTATTGTTATTGCGTAGCTATGTTCAAGTTCATCAAGATTTGTAAAATCGTACCAAGCTATTTTTTCATCATCAAATATTACTTCAATTTGTTTTTCGTCTTCGTCAATTGCACTTATTCTGCCAAGTTCTCCGTTGAAGATTCCAGCTCCCGCTTCTATTTTATCTTCTACTTCTTTTTCCCAATAGATATCATAATTATTTTTTACTTGCATTACTCTGTCTCCTGGTCTAAATACTCTTCCACCATGCTGTTTTTCTAAATCTGTTTTTGGGTTAAGCACATTTTGGAGCTCCTTATTTAGTTCTTTTGTACCAAGCATTCCTTTTTTTGTTGGAGTAAGAACTTGTATATTCTTAAAGAAATCATAGTCTCCATAGTTTTGAAGTCTTCCAGAGCAAAGTGAAATAACGTCATTAAGTATTTTTTCTTGCGTAATTTCATTTATATAAAAGAAGTCATTTAGTTTATCTTTTGATTCTTCTGCTACAATAAATCCTTCTCCATTATTTACTCTGTGCGCATTTGTTATTATTTTACTTTTTGCTGCTTGTCTAAATATTTTGTTTAATTCTATTGTAGTAATTGCATTTGACTCTATTATATCTTGCAAAACATTACCAGGTCCTACTGATGGAAGCTGATTTACATCTCCCACTAATATTAATTTTGTTCCTAAATAAATTGCTTTTAAAATATGATTCATTAAGAACATATCTACCATAGACATTTCATCTATTATTACCACATCTGCATCTATTGGAACTACTGGATAATCTACTGATAAATAATCTGCTTGGTCATCTTGCTTTCTTATTTCTAATAATCTGTGTATAGTTGTTGCTTCTTCTCCAGACTGCTCTTGCATCCTTTTTGCAGCTCTTCCTGTTGGAGCACAAAGTACAACTTTCATTTTTCTTGTTTTGTAAATATCTATTATTGTTTTTATTATTGTGGTTTTACCAGTTCCGGGGCCTCCTGTAATTATACATACATTATTATCATTTACAGCTTTTATTGCCTCTCTTTGTTCTTCTGATAATATTATATCTTGTTTTTCTTCTGCTTTTTCAAGCTCTGCCTTAAAATTCTTTATCTTTTTTATGTTTTTTGCTTCATCTAATGCAATTAATTTGTCTGCTATATTTTTTTCTGCAACATAGAAATTATTAAGATACACCCATTCTCTGTCTTCTCTTTCTTCTAAGTAAATTCCTTCACTTGCTTTTAAGTTTATAATTTCTTCTTCTATTTGAGGCTTGTCTATACTTAATAAATCTGATACAAATTTAACTAAATTTTCATATATTACACAAGAATTGCCATTATTGCTTGCAATAATTAAACTATATTTTATTGCACTTTCTATTCTCTTTGGATTTTCTTTTGATATTCCTAAATCCATTGCCATTTTATCTATTTTTTTAAAGTCCACTCCATATGTAATATCTATTAATATATATGGATTTTCTTCTATTTTTTCTATTGCGTCTTTACCTAGAGCTTCATATACTTTTTTGCTGTTTTGACTTGCTATTCCGGAATCTTTCTAAAAAGCCTACAATTTGCCATAGCTCCCACTTTTCGTTAAATTCATTTGCAATTTCTATTGCTCTTTCTTTTGTTATTCCTTTTACATTTGCTAATTTATATGGTTCAAATTTAAAAACAGCTATTGTTTCTTCTTTGAAATTATCAACTATTCTTTTTGCTGTTGCAGGACCTACTCCTTTTATTATTCCACCTGCTAAATATTTTTCTAATGCTTCTAAAGTTTCTGGCATTATTTTTTCAAAAGTCTGTATTTTAAACTGTTTTCCATAGTCAGGATGATTTACAAAATTTCCAACTAATTTTAGGCTATCTCCCTTGTTTATAAAAGGTAGATAGCCTACTATTGTTTCTAAACTTTCATCTGTTTCAAATTCTGCTATTGTATAACTATTCACTTCATTTTGATATATAATTTCAGAAATTTGTCCTTTTAATTCCAATGTTTTTCTCCTTTACACTAATTATATATCACAAATAAAGCTATATGTAAATTATTTTTTATCCATATTGTCTATTAAATCTTTGCAATTTTTCCAGTCCATAAGATTTATAATGTTGTAATCTGACTCAAGTTTTTTTGCTATTTCTTTTGTTTTATCATTAGAGCCTAAATCTGTTATTATAACATTTTTTACAGATTCTTCTTTTCCATATAATATTCTAAACAAAATTGAACGCATAAATCCTTCTATTTTTTCTTCTTGATTTTTTACTGCAATTATAAAATATATACCATCAGATTCTAAATTAGTACATGTACATATATAATATATAGTTTTTATTATTTCTATTAAGCCATATAACGCAAGTACCCAAATTACAGCATTTGTAATAAAATCTAACATATAATTCACTCCTGTGGTATTATATGTTTTAAATTCATCTGCCGTTACAGGTATTTACCCGGTTTTTTTAATATTTTATATAATCTCTTTATTTACATATTAAATTTTTAACCTATATACTCATGTAACATTTTTCTTTAATAAATTTCTTTATTTGTTTTACATCTTTTCCTTCATAATATGGAATAAGCAAATCTTTAAATTCTTCTGTTAATTCTGCTGGAATTGCTATAATTCCTTTTCCCTTTGAAATTAAATAATGATTACTATATATTACTGATGTTCTTTTATTTCCATCGATAAATACTTGTTTTTTCATTGTATATAATAAAAGTTCTATAGCTCTGTCTATATCATCTAGTTTTTTATCAAAAATTTCTTTTAATTCTTCTTTGATGACACTTTCAATTGGTAAATCTGGCTTCCAAGTTGTTCCGCCAATATTTACTGGAACATTTCTAACCTTTCCTGCTGAATAGTAAAATCCTTCTTCTACCATTTTATTGATTTCACACAATAATGCAAAATTAGTATCACTTAATATAACATTTTTATTTAATATAAATTCCCAAGCATGTTTTAAATTTACTATTTTTAAAATATCTTCAGATGTCATATTATTTACTTTTCCACCTTCAATAATGCTTTCTGTATCTGCAAATGTAGTTGCAACTCCTTCTAATATTGCTTGTTTATAAATAGTATCTACTAAATGTCTTTTTGCAAAATCTATATTTTGTTTTACTTTTTCGGAAAGTTCTTTTTCAATATAATTCAATTGTTTTAATTCTTTATTTATTTCTCTTATTTGTTTTTTTAGCTCTTTTGCCTTAATGCTATTGTTTAATACCAAGTTATATAGTTCTTCAGAATATTCTCCAACATATTTTGTTAGAGCTAATCCATCTTCTCTATAATGTACATATATATATTTGTTTGAATCTTTTTCTCTTATTTCAACAGAACCATAAGTAAGCAATTGTAATTCATGTTCAAGTAATTGTTTGTTTTGAAGAAGCCTCATAATATCCATATTTTCTTCCATAATATATTTCTCCTTTAAAATATAAAACTTTTTATTAGTTTCATTTCATATATATATTATAGCACAAAATTCATAAAATGTGAAACTTTTTTTATGTTTTTTATGAATTTTGTTTCACATTTTTTTAGACTATTGTTTGTCTTAAATTTTGGCAAAAAAGGGGTCTGTCCCCTTTTTTGCCAGACTCACTACCTTTTCCCATGGGAGGTCTTTGTCTCCAAAGTGACCATAGTTTGTTGTTTTTGTGTATATTGGTTCTCTTAAGTTTAGATATTCTATTATTCCATTTGGTGTTAAGTCAAATTTATTTTCTATTTTCTCTATTATTTTTTCTTCTGGAATTGTATTTGTTCCAAATGTATTAATAAATATAGATAAAGGTTTTTCCATCCCTATTGCATAAGATACCTGAAGTTCACATTTTTTTGCAAGTCCACTTGCAACTACTGATTTTGCAACATGACGAAGCATATACGTAGCACTTCTGTCAACTTTACTTGCGTCTTTTCCAGAAAATGCTCCTCCTCCATGTTTTGCGTATCCGCCATAAGTATCTACAATTATTTTTCTTCCAGTAAGCCCTGTATCTCCCAAAGGACCTCCTATTACAAATCTTCCTGTTGGATTTACATATATTTTTGTATTTTCATCTATATATTTTTTATCTACAACTTTATTTATTACTTTTTCTATAATATCTTTTTTCATATCATCTAAATTTACATTTTCTAAGTGCTGATTAGATATTAGTATAGTTTCGATTCTTTTTGGTATATCATCTTCATACTCTACTGTTACTTGTACTTTTCCATCTGGTCTTAAATAGTCTATTTCTTTATTTTTTCTAACTTCTGTAAGTCTTTTCGCAAGTTTATGAGCTACAGAAATAGCGAAAGGCATAAGTTCTTCTGTTTCGTCAGATGCATAGCCAAACATAATACCTTGATCACCTGCTCCACCTACATCTACTCCCATTGCTATATCTTGACTTTGTTTTGTTATATTTGTTTCTACTCTACATGTTCTATAATCAATGTCAGTATTTTCATTGTCATATCCTATTTCTTTTAAAACATTTCTTGCTAATTGCTCTACATTGATTTTAGCATTTGTTGTAAGCTGTCCTGCAATAGTTATTAAATTTTTTGATGCAAATGTTTCTACTGCAACTCTTGAATATTTGTCTTGTTTTAAACATTCATCTAAAATAGTGTCTGAAATTAAATCACAGACTTTGTCTGGATGTCCTTCTGTTACACTTTCTGATGTAAAATAATATTTTTTCATAAAAAAAACCATCTCCTTATTATTTATGTATCAAGAAATTATTTTTATACAAAAAAACTTTGCAACAAATGCAAAGCTCCTTTTTCGATTTTATTAAATATCATCATTCAAAGCGCTTTGCTTTGCCGGTATTAGCACCTTGTTTTATTACAGGTTGCTGTGGAGTCATTAAGCCGGATCTCTCGTCCACTCTTGATAACATATTGTAAATATTATACTACTTTTTATACTATTGTCAATCTTTATTTATAAAACTATTACATATTTATTAGTTTTTGTTTCCTTTTTCTGATTTTTGGAATATAATTAGTAAATAAAAGTTAATTAGCTTTTATTTCTATTAAATACTCTCAAGGAGTGAATCTTATGAAAAAATATAAATTAGCATTGGTTGGGGCAACTGGTTTAGTTGGTATAACAGCGCGCAAAGTTTTAGAAGAAAAGAATTTGCCTATATCTGAATATGTGTTTTTTTCTTCATATAAATCTGCTGGTACAAAAATTAATTTTATGGGAAAAGAATATTCTGTTAGAGAACTTACTGAAAATTCATTTGATGAAGGATTTGATTTTGCTATATTTTCAGCAGGTGGAGAAACTTCTAAAAAATACTCTCCTATTGCAGCATCTAAAGGATGCATAGTTGTTGATAATAGTAGTGCTTTTAGGATGGATAAAAATGTTCCTTTGGTAGTTCCAGAAGTTAATCCAGACGATTTAAAATGGAATAATGGGATAATTGCAAATCCTAATTGTTCTACAATTCAAGCTGTTGTTCCATTAAAACCTTTAGATGATAAATATACAATAAAAAGAGTTGTTTATTCAACATATCAAGCTGTATCTGGCGCTGGTAAATCAGGCGTTGATGATTTAGAAAATGGCATTAAAGGTATGCCACCTAAAAAATTTCCATATCCTATTGCAAATAATTGCTTGCCACATATAGATGTTTTTGAAGAAAATGGTTATACCAAAGAAGAAATTAAAATGATTAATGAAACTAGAAAAATTTTAGGAAGACCTGATTTAAGAGTCACTGCAACAACAGTTAGAGTTCCTGTACTTAACTCACATAGTGAATCTATAAATGTTGAATTTGAAAATGATTTTGATTTAGATGAGCTAAAACAATTATTAAAAAATAGTCCTGGTATAATATTACAAGATGATCCAAGTAAAAATATATATCCACTGGCCCAAAATGCAAATGGTCATGATGAAGTATATGTTGGAAGAATTAGAAGAGATGAAAGTGTCCCTTATGGAATAAATATGTGGGTAGTTGCTGATAACATAAGAAAAGGTGCTGCTAGTAATGCAATACAAATTGTAGAAAAATTAATTGAAATGGCATAATGCCATTTCTTTTTTTATACTTTTGTAATATAATATAAAAGTAAAAAATATAAATATGTTTTTTATTTTATTTTAAACTCTTAAGGAGTGAATTTTATATGAAAAAAGTTGTTTTTAAAGGCTGTGGAACAGCTATTATCACGCCATTTACTAATGATGGTGTAAATTTTGAAGAATTTAAAAAGATGATTGAATTTCAAATTTCAGAAGGTGCTGATAGTATTATCGTTTGTGGTACTACAGGTGAATCTTCAACAATGACTACAGAAGAAAAAAAGGAAACTATCAAATTTGCAATTGATGTAGCTGCAAAGAGAATTCCTATTATTGCAGGTACTGGCGGAAATTGCACAAAATCTGCAATTGAAATGTCTAAATATGCAGAAAGTGTAGGAGCAGATGCCGTACTTGTTGTTACTCCATACTACAATAAAACTACTCAAGCTCGGACTTATTGAACATTACAAAGCAATTGCTGAATCAATTAATATCCCTGTTATTTTATATAATGTACCTAGTAGAACAGGATTAAATATTGCTCCTGCAACTTGTTTAGAGCTTTCTAAAATAGATAATATTGTTGCAATAAAAGAAGCTAGTGGAAATATTTCACAAGTAGCTGAAATAGCAAATTTGTGCAAAGATAATCTTAATATATATTCTGGTAATGATGATCAGGTCTTACCTATTCTTTCTCTTGGTGGATTAGGTGTCATATCAGTTCTTTCAAATGTAATTCCAAAAGATGTTCATAATATGGTAAAAAAATTCTTTAATGGAGATATTGCAGGAGCAACTAAATTACAATTAGATACATTAAAATTAACATCTAGTCTATTTTCTGAGGTTAATCCTATTCCTGTTAAAGCTGCATGTAATATGATAGGATTTAATGCAGGCCTTCCACGTTTGCCTTTAATTGAAATGAGCGATGCTGGAAAAGAAAAATTAAAAAATGAAATGATAAATTACGGTATAAAACTTAAATAAATTGTAATTTGTGTAAAATTTAGGAGGGAAAAAACAATGTTAAAAGTATTAATAAATGGAATAAATGGTAGAATGGGACAAGAAGTTTTAAAACAAGTAGAAATTGCAGATGACTTAGAAGTATGTTGTGGAGTTGATAAATTTAATAATAATGAGACTAAATTCCCAATATATACTGATATTAATTTAATTGAAGAAACTCCTGATGTAATTATTGATTTTTCTGTTCCTGAGGCTAGTATGAATATACTTGAATTTGCTAAAAATAAAAGGATACCTACTGTAATTGCTACTACTGGTTTTTCGGATGAAGAGTTGTCTATAATAAATCAATATTCTAAAGAATTACCTGTTTTCCGTTCTGGAAATATGTCTTATGAAATTAATATTATGGCAGAAATGGTTGCCAAACTTGCAACACAACTAAAGGATTCAGATATTGAAATAGTTGAAACTCATCATAGAAATAAAATTGATAGTCCTAGTGGTACTGCATTGATTCTTGCAGATAGCATTGATGAGGCTTTAAATAATGAAATGATTTATCAGTATAATAGACATAGTGTAAGACAAAAAAGACCAGATAAGGAAATTGGTATCCACTCTATAAGAGGTGGTACAGAAGTCGGAAAACATACTGTCCTTTTCTTAGGAGATAATGAAACATTAGAAATAACACACACAGTTACATCTAGAAGTATTTTTGCAAAAGGTGCTTTAAAAGCTGCTAGATTTTTAGTTAATCAAGAAAATGGTTTATACAATATGAAAGATTTGATTTAATTTTGTTAAATTGTTGTTTGTTTAAATGTTTTTAAGTTAATTTAATTCGTAAAATAGTTTAAATATAATTTTTGAAA
>CANRGU010000013.1 GCA_947630255.1 uncultured Clostridia bacterium
TTTTTTTCATAATATATATATTATTTAAAATAAATAATATCAATAAGTTTTACCTGGTGTGGCAATATATGGATCATCATCCACGTTATTATTTACTGTATTGCTATTGCCTCCAGAGCTATTTTCTGAAGTATTATTACTTGTGCCACCATTGCCAGATGTATTACCTGATGTGTTTCCACTTGTATTTCCATTATTTGCTCCATAATCCGAAAATGGATTTGGTTTTCCTTTGTTATAATCTTTTGTAGATTCATATACATTTAAATCTGAATCATCTATTAAGTATGTTTTTATTATATTTTGTTCTTCAACTCCAGCATCACGTAATTCAGCCTTTACATCATCTGGCAATTCATATGCCTGCATTTTGATTGGAACTGTTTTATTATTTGGTATATATTTATAAAATATTATTGTAAGCAATAATCCTATTGCGACAATCAATAAAACTACTATCATCAATTCTTTAAAAATTGTCTTTCCCATGTTTACCTCCATCATTAATCTAATGTAATACCAACATTTTTAACTGTAAATTTAGCTTGCAAAATTATTCCATCACCTTGATTACTTTCTTTATTTTCGTCAGTTGTATTATTTGACTGATTATTATTTTCTTTTTGACTATCAGAATTTTCTGAATTATCTAAAATATTAGAATCGCTTTCATCAGATGTATCTGCTGTAGATGTTGATGAAAGATCTTCTATCTCTGATGATATACTAAAATCTTCTATTTCAAAGTTTAATTGTTCATCATTTTCTATGTCATAGATAAAATCTGTTATATTTGTATATTTTCCAAGTAGAGTAAATTCTAAGTCGTAAACATTTTCTGCTTGTGTTGTTTTTAAAGCTAAATTTAATGTTTGCACTCCTCTATCTTTTCTGTAATTACCAAGTATTGTCCATAAATAGTGAAGCATATAATTTTTAACTTCTATATTTCCTAAAGCAGTTCCATCTTCACCTGATAACTTTTTATTATCATATTGTTGCTTTCTAATTTTTAAATCTTTTATTGCATTTTCTATTTGTTCAACTTGTGCTGGATATGTTATATTTGCAATTTCTTTTGCTGTATTATAATTATTATCTAAATTAGTATTTGCAACTTTTATGCTATTAAAACTATTGATGTGTAAAAATGGTATTCCTTTAGCAATAGAAAAATAGGCTAAAATTATTAATAAAATAATTAAAATAAATATTAATATCTTTTTCACGGTATTCTCCTTTTGTATATAATTTTTAATATGGTAAATTACCCTCTATGGTAACTAATATAAACTCTCCTTGTCTTATTCCTGATGTAGCAGTTACATCTGTTAAAATTGCTTCATTTCTTATTTTTGCTATAAAATATCCTAGCTGTTCATATTCTCTTGACTGTGCCTCTATTGATATTTTCTTTCCACTTCCATTTTGTATTGATAATAATTGTACTTCTTTTGGAATATTAAACATTATCTCTGTTAAGAAGTTAGGAAGTACATTTTTCTTAGCATAACTTTGTGTAATTTTATCATTTGCTTCATCTATCTTTTGAATCATTGAGCTATATTGCTGTGTTCTTTCTGTTATTAATCTATAATTATTAGTCATTACAGCTATTTGTGCGTTTGTTTCTGCAATGTACTCATTTATTTCTGTATCTTTTTCATTAATTTTTGATAAAGCAAATGCTGAAATGCAACCATATGCCAATATCAAAACTAATATTCCTGCAGCACATCTAATCATATATCTTTCAATGTTATCTAAAGGTGTATCAAAGTCAAATTTAAATAAACTTTTAAATTTATCTATTGCTGCTGAATTTGTTTTGTTATTTCCCTTTTTATTTTTTGATGAACCACCTACTTCAATAGTTAATGCTTGACTTAATTTTTCTTTAAATCCAACTTTTTTAAAGTTCATCTCTTTGTATCCAATTCCTAATCCTTGTAGTGCCAAAGATATTGCAGAGTTTACTTCTATATAATCCATTATGTTTAATTTTATATTTGATTTTTGTACAAAGAAAGGTGCTAATATTTCACATTTCATTTCTAAGAAGTTTTCTTGGAAATATAAATCGATATTATTAATTGCAGCAGCGAGTCCTGTTATATACAACTCATCTACACTAATTTTATTTTGCGCTATAATCTCTTTTACTCTTTCTACTATTTTATATAATGTTGGCATTATATCTTCTATATATTCGTTTTCTTCAACTTGAAGGTTTCTTCCCTGTGTTGTGTATATCGTAGTATTTTTACAAATTTCGTATGCTTTTGCATAAGAATTTTCTCTTGCTATAATGTTATTGAAAACTTCTTCCATTCCAATATCCATTATTTCAACTTTTTCTACCTGTCCATTTACTATAAATGTAGCTGATGTATTCATTTCTATATTTAATATTAGTTTAGTTTTTTTATTTGTTGAATTAATTAAATTTGATATAGTAACAGAAAGTGGAGATATATTGTTTACTGAAAAGCCTGATAGCATTTGAAGTTTTCCTACTATATCGCTTTTTTCTGTATAAGCATATAAACTAGTAACTTTATCTTTATCCGTTACATTAGGTACTAATAAATTTCTATAATCTAATGCATTACGATTTTTATGATTTTCATTACAAAAATACTCAAATTCAGTACTTGCTGCTTTATTTATATCTTTTTGATTAAGCAAATTGAATAGTTCTGCATAAGTGTATTTTTCACCAGATAAGTTTGTACTTATTGGTGTTTTAAAGCTATAAGTTTCATTTATAATTTGTTTAATCGCTTCTTCTGCATTATCATAAAATTTAAGACCAAATGCTTCTACTTTTAAATTGTCGCGTTCTCTAGAGATTTTAGCATATTTAATTATATTATTCTCTATATATAATCCTAAACAACCAGCCATTATTTCTCCTCATTTTTTTAATTTTATATTTTTATTTTTCTACATTTTTTTCTTTTGATACTTGAATATTTCTCAAATTTTAGCAAAATATTCAAGTATCAAATTCATATTTCATTCTTATTTTATATTAATTTACATGAAAGTCAATATCTTTATCGTAAATGTAATTTAATTGTAATATAAATGTAATATTTTTTTTATTTTTTTTTGCATGTTTTTAGTAATTATGGAAAATATATAAATGTAATTTTATAATTCAACGAAAACGAATTTGAATGGAGGTTTTTATATGACTGTAGAAAAGCATTTAAAATTAACTGGTATATCTGATGTGTCATGGAAAGATGCTATAAATAAAACTATTGTTGAAGCATCAAAAAGTATTGATTATATTTCATCTGTTACTGTTCTTGAGCAAAAAGCAAAAATAGATGGAAATAAAATCGTTCAATATTATTCTACAATTGATTTATCTTTTAATATTGACGAGTCAAGGGATAATAGAAAGGAGAATTAGTATGCAACCAATAAATACTCAAAAAGAATATCAAGAATACGTAAATCAAAAATCACCTAATTCGCCTATTATAAAGAATTGCTTTAATGCATTTTGGGTTGGTGGTCTAATTTGTACAATTGGTCAATTTATAATGGAAATTTGTAAATATAGAGGATTAGATAATGAAGTAAGTGCAACTATAACTTCGATTATTCTAATATTTTTAAGTGCATTTTTAACAGCTCTTAATATATTTAATAAAATTGGTAAATTTGCAGGTGCAGGTTCGCTTGTTCCAATTACAGGTTTTGCAAATTCAATTGTATCTCCTGCTATGGAATATAAGTCTGAAGGATATGTTATGGGCGTTGGTGCAAAAATGTTTACTGTTGCTGGACCTGTATTAGTTTATGGTATTTCTACTTCTATATTAGTAGGAATAGTTTACCTAATTTTTAATACACAAACAATAACGCTAGTTTAATATTTGTAAATTGAAAGGAGTTTATATGAAAAAAATAGGAGCGCAAAGTATTAAATTTGATAATCCAATAACTATACTCGAAACCGCTTCAATTGTTGGTCCCAAAGAGGCCGAAGGTCCTCTGGCAGACTATTTTGATAAATGTTTAGAGGATGAATTTTGGGGAGAAAAAACTTGGGAAAAGGCAGAGAGTAAATTAATAAGGGAAGCTGTAAATTCTAGTATTATTAAATCTAAGATTTCAGCAGATAAAATAGACTATTGCTTTGCTGGAGATTTATTGAATCAATGTATTTCTTCTAGTTTTGGTCTAAGAGAATTAAATGTTCCTTTTTTTGGAATATTTGGAGCTTGTTCAACATTTGTTGAAGCCTTAAGTTTAGCTTCTGTATTCATAGATGGTGGCGGTGCAGAAAATATTATTGCTGCAGCATCTAGTCATTTTTGTAGTGCAGAAAAGCAATTTAGATTTCCTCTTGAGCTTGGTAATCAAAGACCGCCTTCTTCACAGTGGACTGTAACTGGAGCTGGCTCAGCAATAGTTTCTAAAAACGGAAATGGTCCATTTATAACTAATATTACAACTGGGAAAATTGTTGATATGGGAATAAAAGATGCAAATAATATGGGAGCAGCAATGGCTCCAGCTTTTGTTGATACGCTTTTAACACATTTTAAAGATACTGGCAGAAATCCAAGTTATTATGATGGAATATTCTCAGGAGATCTTGGTTATATAGGAAAGGAAATTGCAACTGAACTTTGTCAAACTAAAGGATATAATATTAAAAATAATTATAATGACTGCGGTGTAATGATTTTCGATAAAGGAAAACAAGATACTCACTCAGGTCGGTTCTGGTTGTGCTTGTTGCGGAACAGTTTTTTCTGGATATTTATTTAATCAATTAAGGCAGAAAAAATTAAACAAAATACTTCTTATAGCAACAGGAGCCTTGACAAATGCTACTTCGTCTCAGCAAGGTGAATCAATTCCTGGTATTGCACATGCAATATCAATAGAAAATCAATTTAATTGATAGAAAGGATTTATATTATGCAAGATTTTTTTAGTAATTTAGACTGGATGCAATTTGTACGTGCTTTTGCAGTTGGTGGATTAATTTGTATTGTTGGTCAAATTTTAATTGATAAAACTAAACTCACTCCTGCAAGAATTCTTGTTATTTTTGTAACTACTGGTGCAATACTTCGGAGGTCTTCGGAATTTATCAACATTTAGTTGATTTTGCAGGAGCAGGTGCAACAGTTCCTTTAACAGGTTTTGGTAACCTTCTTGCAAAAGGTGCTATTCAAAAAGTTCAAGAATTAGGTTTAGTTGGAGCATTTACTGGTGGTACGGCAGCAGCTGCTGGTGGAATTGCAGCAGCAGTATTCTTTGGTTATATTGCATCACTTGTTTCAAAACCAAAAATGAAAAAGCA
Source organism: uncultured Clostridia bacterium (assembly GCA_947630255.1). Taxonomy (GTDB): domain Bacteria; phylum Bacillota; class Clostridia; order TANB77; family CAG-508; genus CAG-452. The sequence continues at coordinate 5,336 of CANRGU010000013.1, forward strand.
GTAAAAAAAATGGCAAAAAAGGGGTCTGTCCCCTTTTTTGCCATTTTTTTATTTATTTTATGCTTTTTTTGCGATTTCTGCAATTTCAGTAAATGCCTTCATATCATTTACTGCTAAGTCTGCAAGCATTTTTCTGTTTATTGATACATTTGCTTTTTTAAGTCCTGCCATCATTTTGCTATATGTTGTTCCATTCATTCTTGCTGCTGCATTTATTCTTGTGATCCATAATTTTCTAAAATCACTTTTTTTGTCCTTTCTTCCAACATAAGCATAAGATAATGATTTAAGCACAGCTTGATTTGCATTTCTAAATCTATAGCTTTTTGCTCCAAAATATCCTTTTGCTTGTTTTAATACTTTTTTATGTTTTTTTCTTGTTATTCTTGCTGTTTTTACTCTTGCCATTTATTTTCCCTCCTTAACCATATGGTAATAATTTCTTAACTCCTGCTTCGCATGTTTTATCTACATAACTATTTACTCTTCTTGACATTTTTTGTCTTTTTGTTTTTGTTGCTAATCTGTGTCTAGAGTTAGCTGATGTTCTTTTTACTTTTCCTTTAGCTGTATATGAATATCTTTTTGCTGCTGCTTTGTTTGTTTTTAACTTTGGCATTTTTATACCTCCCTTATGATTTAATTTATTTATTTGGCGCTAGTATTATAAACATGTTTTTTCCTTCTAATAAAGGTTTCTTTTCTACAATAGCTACTTCAGCTAATTCTTGTGTAAACTTGTCTAATACTTGTTCGCCTAATTTTACATAGTTTAATTCTCTACCTCTAAATCTAACTGTTATTTTTACTTTGTTTCCATTACTTAAGAATTTTTTTGCATTTTTAACTTTGAAATTAAAATCATGTTCTTCTATATTAGGTGTAACTCTTATTTCTTTTAATTCCAATGTTTTTTGCTTTTTCTTTGATTCTTTCTCACGTTTTGCTTGTTCAAATTTATATTTTCCATAATTCATTAATTTACATACTGGATTATTTGGATTTGATGAAACTAGAACTAAATCTAAGTTTTTATCTGTTGCTAAATTCATTGCGTCACGTATAGGCATTTTGTCTAGTTTATTTCCTTCATCATCAATAACTTGAACTTCTTTAAAACGTATTTGCTCGTTTATTAGTAGGTCTTGCTTTATATCATTCACCTCCAGCCAAATGAAAAACTTCGTATTACTTCGTTAAACTTCATTTAATTTTTTTCAATGTACTTTTGTACTATTTCAAAAAATTAAATTCGTTTTCCTTGCAATACTCGCTTTTGATTTGTTTTACTTTGCAATCAATTTGTAAGACAAATTAAAAAACTTGTTCTTAAAGAACAAGTCGATCCACACCTATATTTATATTACCTATTTTCATTATTTGTAATTTAAATATTAACCTTTTTCCTCATTTAGATAAGGTGAGAAGTGGATTCTTCTTCTTTAACCTTAAATATAATAACTTATTTTTTTAAAAATGTCAAGGTTTTTATTGACTTTTTTTTCTTTTTATATTAAAATAGGTGGGTACGAATATTTGTAAGGATGTATTTTATCCTATTACCCGGTAGATAAAAAATATTTTCTTACATTAAAAAATTAAAATCAAGTTAATAAGGGAGGAACAATTTTACAATGAATAATACAACATATATGGCAAAAAATAGTGAAATTGATAGCAAATGGTATATAATTGACGCTAGCCAAAAACCATTAGGTAGAGTAGCTGCTGAAGCTGCAAAATTGTTAAGAGGAAAACATAAACCAACATTTACACCAAATCAAGATACAGGTGATCATGTTATTATTTTAAATTGTAGTGATGTTATTTTAACAGGAAAAAAATTAGATCAAAAAATTTATAAACACCATTCAGGATATATTGGTGGTATGAAAGAAATATCTGCTAAAGATATGCTTCAAAAAAATCCTGAAAAAGCAATGATGCTTGCAATAAAAGGTATGCTTCCACATAATAGATTAGGAAGAAAAATGATTAATAAAGTAAGAATTTATGCAGGAAATGAGCATGAAAATCAAGCACAAAAACCTGAAGTTTGGGAGGTAAAATAATATGGCACCAAAAAAAGAAAAATTAGCATTTTATGGAACAGGTAGAAGAAAAAAATCTATTTCAAGAGTAAGACTTGTAAATGGTAATGGAAATATTACAATAAATAACAAACCTTTAGATGAATTTTCAAAAGTTGAAACTTTAAAAGTTATAATAAAACAACCTTTAGTTGCAACAAATTCACTAGATAAATTTGATGTTATTGCAAAAGTAACAGGTGGAGGAATTAGTGGTCAAGCAGGAGCAATAAGACATGGTATAGCAAGAGCTTTAGTAGAAGCAAATGCAGAATATAGACCAGTTCTTAAATCTGCTGGATTCTTAACAAGAGATGCAAGAATGAAAGAACGTAAAAAATACGGACTTAAAAAAGCAAGAAAAGCTCCACAATTCAGTAAAAGATAGGATTCACAAATATATACAAAAATCCAGAATTTATATTCTGGATTTTTTATTTAAAATTTTCGTCTTTTTGTAATTCATTAAATAGAATATCAAATTTTTTCTCATATTCTAACATTTTATATTCTACTTTTGTTAATCTTTCAAATATTTGTCCATTAAGCATTAAAAATTTTCTCATTTCAACAAAAGCATTCATTATATTTATACTAACCTTAATTGCTATTTCATTTTTTAATAGACCAGAAAGCATACCTATTCCTTGTTCTGTAAATGCATATGGCAAATATCTTCTTCCGCCATGGTTATCTTTCTTTAAAGAGGGTGTCCTAAAATAGGAACCCTCTTTTTATTTGATTATTAATAATTTTCTGCTTTGATTTCGAAATATGCTCTTGGATGTGCACATACTGGGCAAACTTCTGGAGCTTCTTTACCAATATGAATATGTCCGCAGTTCCTACATTTCCAAATTTTATCTCCGTCCCTTGAAAATACTAATCCATTTTCTAAGTTTTCTAATAATTTCATATATCTTTCTTCATGTTCTTTTTCTATTTTTGCTACACCTTCAAATAAATCTGCTATATGGTCGAAACCTTCTTCTCTTGCTTCTTTTGCAAATTTAGCATACATATCTGTCCACTCAAAGTTTTCTCCATTTGCTGCTGCTTTTAGATTTTCTTCTGTTGATGGAACACCATTATTTAATAGTTTAAACCATAATTTTGCATGTTCTTTTTCGTTATCTGCTGTTTCTTGAAATATTGCAGCTATTTGCTCATATCCATCTTTTTTTGCTTTGCTTGCAAAATATGTATATTTATTTCTTGCTTGTGATTCACCTGCAAATGCCTCCATCAAATTTTTTTCTGTTTTAGTTCCTTTTAAATCTGCCATTTTCAACTACCTCCTAATTTATATTTATTTTATAATTGTTTTTACATATATATTTATATCACACTCCGTTTTTTTTATCAAGCGGTTTATTCAATTACTTCCATAATATCATCTTGCCCCATACCTTCTAAATTATAATATGACTGTGGTACTTCTCCTACTATTACGCTTTCTACTAACAACACCTGATTTACCACTTTGTCTTCAATTGTTTTATATTGAGTTACTATACTCACTTTGCATGTTAATTCTAAATATATTCTGTAAACTGTTTGATTTATACCTGTTGACTCAAATTCATTTTTTATTTCTGTTAAAATATTTCCAGCTGGAATAACTTTTATATTAATACTTGGACCTGCTCCAGAAAGTAGCTTTATACCTGTTAAAGCTCCTATTGGTATTTTTATTGTTTCTTTTTCTATCTCGTCAAATTGTTTTTCCGCTTCCAATGCTATATCAGATGCTATTTTGTTAATTACTACTACATCCGTTTTTAATATTCTATTACCCCCGTTTTCTTCTATTTGTACTATATTATTATATTCTATATTGTTTAATATTTTATTAGAAGCATTATTCATTATGTATGTGCCTATTTCTCTAGCTTTTTCTACACACAGTCCTTCAAAAATTGGATTTATAGACTGAAATAAACTATAAAATGTAAATGTTGCTACTATAACTACAATAAAAATGCTAAAAATTTTTTTAGCATTTTTATTTTTTGTATAAAATCCTTTTATTCTTGGAATTTTTATTCTTTTTCTTGAATATATACTGTCCATTTTCTATACCGCTATTTTCTTATTTACAAATTTTGGAATATATAATTGCTGTCCTGGATAAATTTTATTTGCATCTTCTAGTCCGTTTACTCTTGCTATATCATTTATTGTACTCTTAAAATTTTTAGCAATTTTCCAAAGTGTATCACCAGGTTTTACAAAATAAATTACCATGCTGTATATATCATTATTTCTGCTTTCCTCTACTGAGATTTCATCTATTATATTTAGTTTTTGATTTTTACTTACACTAACACTAAATTCCAATTCTATATTTGCATCTATATTACTACTATTTACAATAAAATCGTCCTTTTTTACATCTATATCTGTACTAGCTTCTGAACCTTCCTCTATTCCATCAGATATTATTTCAAAATTAAATGGTATTTCCACGTTTCTAGAATTAACACTATTATTCATTTCATATAATAATTCTATTAATATTTCTCCTTCATAAATTATTTTTCCATTTTTTATAGTTGTATTTACTATATTAGGAACAGTTTTTACATTGTATAGCCTGTTATCAGCCATTTCAGGAATATTAATTTGTTCTTTTATATTGCATTGTTCTTTTATGTTTTGTTTTCCTACCATAGTTACTATCTCTTTTTGATCAAATTTCAAATCTGATGAAATGCTATATAAGTCTTCTATTAAGTTTATATTTTTTGTTTCATATGCAAAACATGAAATCTCTATTTCTGCTTCTACATATATTGAGTGCATATCACCTGTATTTGGTTTAATGATTAAATTTTTAATTTGATAATCTACGTCACATATTGAATCGTCGCTGATATTTTCTATATCTACAAATCCCATTATAGGTATTCTTGTATTTATATTTTTTATTCTATTATCTTCTGTTAAATATAGAATTGAAACATTTGCATCTGCTTTTGCTAAAACTTTATTGTAGCTTAGCTTAATATCCTTACCTACAATTCTTAAGTCTGCCTTCATTATCTCTGCAAGCTCATCTGCTACATCTACACTTATTGTATCTTTTGCATATACTCTTGTGCTTCCACTGCCAATTAATGAATTAACCATTTTATCACTATTTAAAACTTGAACATCATCCAAATTATTAATATTGGATACAAACTCTACATTATCGTTTGAATAAATTTTTGAACTTATCATTAATGTTTCTTTTACATTTATTTTTCTCCCGTTTAAAATTTTACATTCTATATTTTTTATTTTTATACTTTCTTTTGAAGTCATGCCCTCCATGCATCCATCTACATCTATCATCTGGGTAAAATCTAAAACTGTGTTTAAACTTCTTACAGTATTATTTTCATCATCTGCTAAATACATAATATATGTACTAATGCTTCCATCAATTCTAATTTTTCCATCCATTACTTCCTTTTTGTATATACATGGTATTCCATCTGCACTAATGATATTTAATACATCTGGTTTTATATCATTTACTATAACATCTCCCTCTACTTCTGTTTCTTTCATGTTTTGCCCAACTATTTGATTTATGCTTACTCTCTCTTTTTCTGTTTCTAGTAGCATATAAATCCCTCCCTTAAAGTTTAATAATATATATTATATTAAGATGGACAAAAAAAATTCCTAATTACTTAGGAATCTTACTTTTTTATTTATTTTTACTTTTGTAATGGTGGAATTAATGGACAATATCCTTCTCCATCAAATACTGATACTTCCAAATCTCTTGTGAGGATATCTGTATATCTGTAGCTAACATTAGTGTCATGTTCTTCATATTTTACTACAAATATGTTTGGATATGTTTCTTTTATAACTGCTTCTTCTTCAAAAGGTTTGTTTCTTCCAAGTGATCCTTTAACAATTATCTTTTGTCCTATTTTTTCTCCTATTTCATCTTTAATAGTAGAAATATCATTTTTACAGATCATATTACCACGCACCTTCTATTTAAGATGTTGTTATTATACCATTTGGCATGAAAATTGTCAAAAAAATGCTCAATATGTTTATTGGCTTAATCTGTTGATTCTGTAAGGTTTAATGACTTCTCATCATTAATGTTACAATTGTGTTACATTATTGTTACATTGTTGTTACTAACCTATAATTCTGCTTTTTCCTCTTGCTCCAATACCGCTTACACCTTTTGCTCCTTCTTTTATTTCTCTTGCAATTTCAATACTACTTACAAATTTATATTCCTCTGTTGTTGCTATTTTTTCTGCAACAATTAGTGGATCCACAAAATCAATTAATATTCTGCCTGGCGACGAAGCAAAGTCTGCTCCTGCTGATATTATTCCTTCATAAAAGCTTTGGCATGCACCCGCAAATATTACTAATTTATCCGAACTTGCCCCCCATTTTCTTGCCTCACTTACAGTATTCATAAAATGTCCGAGAATTTCTGTAATTATATACATTATTATAATTGCTTCCATTTTTAAGCATTGAATCATGACCTGTAATTACAAGTATATCTGGATTATATTTATTAAGAAGTGAAATAACTACTTTTGCCTGTCTATTTTCTATAATGTTTTTTACTACTGCATTTAACCCTAGTTTATTATAATATCTAGCAGATTTTTCACTGTATTTTCGGTCTCCATCTAAATGTAATATTTTTCCTGTATATATTCTTTGTCTTGTTAAATTATTTATTATTTTATCTTTGTTTTTTTTTATTCTATTTTCTAAATATTTATCCGATGATTTTATACTATTTATGACATCTTGTTTGCTAATTATTTCTAAATCTTCAATTGGGCTATCTGCCATAATTCGTATGTTTAAGCCCTTAAGTATTGCAAATTCATTATTTAATGTAGTTTTTAATATTTTATCTACTATAAAAAAAATATCTTTGCCATAAGACTTCCTACCTACAATATCTCCTTTTTTTATGCTCATTCTTATCACTCCAAAAAATAATGGTAGTATATTTTATGTCAAAGATTCTCGTTTTGTGATTATTTATAAATATCTTCCGTTTATCCAGCTTTATCTTTACTATATTTAATTTTTGTAGCCATACCTCCTCTTATGTGTCTTTCTGCTTTATTTTCATCTAAAACTTTTCTAACTTCTAATGCTAAAGTTTTATTTATATGAATTAATCTTTCGCTTACATCTTTATGTACTGTGCTTTTGCTAATGCCAAATTTTCTTGCTGCCCCACGCACTGTATCTTTAGAATCTATAATATATTGTGCTAAGCTAACTGCACGTTCTTCTATTGATATGTTTTTCATAAAAGAAAGACCCCCTCTAGCAATACACTGTTTTGTACATTGTATTCATAGGAGGCTTATCTTAGAACGAAACTTTCGTTTTGACATTGGGAACTTATTTACTACTTATATATTTTTGATTTTTACTCTTAGGTTTGTCTGGTATTGTCATTTCTATTTTTTCTTGTTCTAATAAAGTTTTTAAATAATTTCTTTTAAATCTGTCTACACCTTTATAGCCACAGTATTCAGCTATTTCTTTTGCTGTTTTTGCTTCTTTGCAAAACTCTAGTATTTTTTCTTCAATATTTTCATACGTCTTTTCATACGTCTTTTCATACGTCTTTTCTTGTGTGTTTTTACTTTCTCCTGTTAAATTAAGCAATTCTTCATCTGTTTTTCTATAAAAAATAACCATAAATCCATTTTTTCTAATTTCAAATTCAACTTTAACATTTGCTTTTTTGCATGCTTCTGTAATTCTCCTAAAACCAGAACCCCATTTTTCAATATCTTTTGATAAATATAAAGTATTTGCTATTAATGGATTTCTTGGAATGGAACCTGCACCTTCTATAAAATCTTCTGGCTTATATCCTTCTGGAAATTCTCCAGGATTAAAAATTTCTACTCTATCTTTGTATATTGCAACTTCGTTACTTTTTGGATTTTTAAAATCTCTATGAATAAGTGAATTTATTATTGCCTCTCTTATTGCTTCTAAAGGTATTTCTGGTATTTCAACCCTTTCCATACTTCCACTTTTAAAATTAACAGGCCATTTAATATTTTTTCTTATATAACTTTCTCCAGTTTCTATTAATTCAAAAACATTTCCAAAAACTTGGTCTATATCTAAGAATGTTAGTTTTGTTTCTGTCGCAAAAATAGCCATCTGCATTTCAAGTTTTGCTTCTTTTGCAAATAAAATATATCCTGCATTTAGCAATTCATTGTTTTTATTTACTAAAGATAATTTCTTTAATATTTCCTCTTTATTAGTATAAGGATAGTTAATTCTTTTTGCCTTTCTGCCTTTTTCTATAAACTCTTTTAAAAGTTCTTCATCTATATCTTCTATAGTATAATCTGATACTTTTCTTTCCCATTTACTTATCTCATTTTCATCTTTTAAAATTAGTTTTCTAATTTCCTTCATTGAAAGTTGTCTGTCTTCATCTCCAACTCTCATATATGCTCGTCCAAAAGCTAAGTAAGGAATGTCATCTCCTTCAAATTCAACTAATATACAGTCTTTATCATTTAATTTAACTTTATTAACAATTGGATATATTTTAGGCTCTATATTTTCTGATATTGCCTTTGAAACTTCTCTTATAGTTTTACTTGATACATCTTGTCCAACTATTTCTCCATTATCTTTTATTCCAAAATATAATTTTCCACTTTGATGTTTATTTAAAATGGATACTATAGAAATTATTGCTTCTTTTAATTCTCCTGTTGTTTTCTTAAATTCTATAACTTCATTTTCTAAAAAGTTTATATTCGCCATATACTTACTCTCCTATAAAAGTTTGCTTTTGCCTAGATTATAGCATTATTAATTAAAATTTTATAATATTTTTTATAAATTTAATTTTATATTAGCAAAATATACTTTCCATTTTTTATTTTTCCTAATATATTTAATTTTATAAATTCTTTAAAAATTTTATTTATACTATATGTTGATAATTCTAATTTTTCTGCTATTTCACTTTGAGTTTTTAAAATTAATTTTTGTTCATTTGCATTTTTAAATATATATGATATTACTTTATATTGTTTTGAATTAAATTCTTGTAATAATCTTAAAAATGAATGTCTATCTATTAGCACAATATCTTTTTTACTATTTATTGTCTTGCATGATAACAATAGCATAAGTTCCTACTTTAGCTACATCATCAAAACTCGCATCAGTAAAAATCTCATATGTTTTTTGTGTTTCCATTATTATCACACTCCTATATTGCATTTCATAAAAAATTGCTACCCTTTACTATAATTAATTTAATCTTTTATTTAATAGTGAACTATATAGAGATTTCATCTTTCTTAAATTTGTATTATCAACTATAGCTTCTTGAATAGTTCTTCCATCTGATAACTTAAATGTGTTATTCTTTTTCGAACTTTTGTTTGATTATAATATTTATTTTTCTTTTTGTCAATATATATTTTAAATTTTTTTATTTTGTTTATTTTTTTGGAGGCTTATCTTAGAACGAAACTTTTATTTCTATGTAAATGTTCACATTAACTTATCTCCAAAAAAAGAAGAGACTCTGAAATTTCAGAGTTCTCATTCTTTTTTTGTGTTTGAAAATAAATCTTGATAGTTCTGAGTCACGTAGTTACCTGATATAAAGCGATGCACGAAATCCAGTGTATATACTTTTAAAATGTGGATTGCTACTAACGCGATTCGATACAGGTAAAAGGTCACCAAAAAAGCAATAATAGCCCCCACGTATAACACAGCTTGAACTACCCATCTTTTCTTGTGTCCATTCATTTACGTTTCCTGCAAAGTCATAGATTCTATTGGTACACCAGCGTTCGCTGGTTCCTGTTTTAACCAATTTATCTGGATGATTCTTTGTTTCCAAATGATTACCCCAATAGGTAGAATTCTTTGCAATCTCCTTATGAGTTCTCGCTTTGGATGCAATAAACCACTCCAATACAGAATCATATTCAGCGCCAAATACTAGATGACTACTTACCTCGTCATTGTCTACGATGGTTGATGCAATCTCTTTTGCACCATAAAAATTGATGTCTATCCAAGGCATCGCGTCTTTTACAGACAGTGGTTTTCCTTCTGCATTTTTGGATATGTTGTAACGAGAAATATAAAATCCTCCATATTTCTTAACACTCTCCATCTGTAGCACGAGTTCATCAGTCAAAGTTTCATTAAATTTGCTTTCCGAAAATTCATCATTCCGATAATTTCTTCTTCCAAACTTCTCATTAAATAAAACTCCATCAAGTGTTCCATTAGAACCCAAACATCCAACAGGAATCCACACAAACTGACTACCATTAGAACGTATTTCAATTACAAATCCGCTGTTCCATTCTCCGCAAATATGCTTATATCCTTTTGGAATTGGAGGATTTGCATAGTTCTCAGTACAAACATTGGCATTACCGATGTTCATATTTCTGATAGCCGACTTTCTACTTGCTCTCTTTCCTGTCTCTAAGGTTACACCCTTTTCTGCTCCAAACACACCATACCGTTTCATGTCCTATTCCTCCTTAAGTAAAATTTTTTTAACGGTTTCTACATAGCATTCGCTAATATACTAATAATATCATATTTTTTACCATTTTGCAAATTTTCAAGCATTGAGTTCTATATTTTTCAAAGAATTCCAAACTTCATTTGTTTTTTCATAATCTCTATAATGATTAACAACATCCTCATCATATTTTTCTAATTCTGCTAGCAATAAAGAAAAGCAGTTATCTTCAAAAATATTATTTAATTTAGGAATGATTAACTTTAACTTTGATTTCATATTTAATATTTGTTCTTTATAATTCTCTTTATCTTTTATATATAATAATAATGGTTTATACCTTATCCATCCTAAAGACGCTTTTAAAAATCTATTTTTTATGGAATCTTCTTTTATGTTAATTCGTCTTAAACTTTTTGGATAAGTTCCCTCCATAATGCAAGTATATTTTAAAAATCCATCATGGAAATGATATACTGGTATTTTAAAAACTTTACTATTATTTAATGCTGTTGAAAAGAAAGTATCTTCACCTCTAGCACTAGGAGGATTATAAAATGCAGGAATCTTATCTATATGATTAAAATTCAAACATAAAGTGGATCCTGCTATCCATTTAGCCACTCCATCAGATTCTATTTCAGTTGCACCAATTCCTTGGGCTTTATCCTTATTAGCATATGTAACACCATTGGTGTTTTTCATTTTTTCGTTAATTGATTCCCAAGATATAATATCATTGCTAATTATTTCTACAAATTGCTTTAAGTCCTCTTCTTTAAAATTATTGTCAAAATTAATATATGGAATTGGAGAAATATAACCACAATGATGTCCTAATGTAACATCAGAGTTGTTTTGTTCCATAAATTTTATATGCTCTAAAACATTGTCTTGTTTAATCCACATATTTTTTTCGTGATCTTTAACAACTGCTACAGGATATTCATCATCATCCCAAAACAAAAGGTAATTCATTTTATATTTTAAAGCATAATACATGACTGTATTTCTTCCTTTAGCATGTCCATGCCCAAAAAATAATTCTAAATCTTCTTGTTTCATATTATTTTTTATTGCTAAATATTTTAGTTCATCTGTTATTAATTCAGGAGTAATATATTTTATAGTAATATCATTTAATACTTCCTTATTAATATTATAAAATTCTTCCCTTGGAGTGTGTTGATATTCTGTATCAAATAAAATAAAAATAGTCAAATTTATTTTTTTATCATATTTTCTAAGTTGAGATAAAATATCTTTATAATAATTATTTATAATATTGCAAACATTAGAACGTCCTGTTACAAAACCTAATCCAAAATTTATTTCTTCTTCCATATTTTCATTCCTTCGTTTAATTCGCATAATCCACTTTTTATATTATATAATATTTTTTTATAATTGTCAAAATATAGATTTATTAAATTATTGCACTATTTCAACAATTGTGATATATTATTCAATATATTTTATTTAGGAGGGCTTTATGGAAATTATAAAAAATTTATTTTTAAATATCGATAATTATATTGATAAAGAAATTACAGTAGAAGGATGGGTAAAAACTGTTAGAGATTCTAAAACCTTTGGTTTCATCGAATTAAATGATGGTAGTTATTTTAAAAATATTCAAATTGTTTTTGATAATACATTGGATAATTTTTCTGAAATTTGTAAATTACCTTTAAGTTCATCAATAGAAGTTACTGGTAAATTTATAAAGACTGACGGTGCAAAACAACCTTTTGAAATAAAAGCTAGTGAAATCAAACTAGAATATGCTTCTGATTTAGATTATCCACTTCAAAAGAAAAGACATTCTTTTGAATATTTGAGAACAATAGCTCATTTAAGACCTAGAACAAATACTTTTAATGCTGTATTTAGAGTACGTTCTGTTTTATCTTATGCTATTCATAAATTCTTTCAAGAAAGAGGATTTGTATATGTTCACACACCTATTATAACTTCTAGTGATTGCGAAGGTGCTGGTGAAATGTTTAATGTTAGCACATTAGATCTTAATAATTTACCAAAAACAGAAGATGGTGAAGTTGATTATTCAAGTGACTTTTTTGGAAAGCCAGCTCATCTTACAGTAAGTGGTCAATTAAATGTTGAAACATATGCTTTTGCTTTTAGAAATGTTTATACTTTTGGTCCAACATTTAGGTCAGAAAATTCTAATACTGTAAAACATGCTTCAGAATTTTGGATGATAGAGCCTGAAATATGTTTTGCTGATTTAAATGATGATATGGATTTGGCAGAAGACATGATTAAATACATTATTAAATATGTTATGGATAATTGCCCAGAAGAAATGCAATTTTTTAATAATTTTATTGATAAAGGTTTATTGGATAAGTTAAATAATGTTTTAAGTTCTGATTTTGCTAGAATTACTTATACAGATGCTATTAAAGAATTAGAAAAAAATAATGATAAATTTGAATTTCCTGTTCATTGGGGTTCTGACTTGCAAACAGAGCATGAAAGATATCTATGTGAAGTATTATTTAAGAAGCCTGTATTTGTAACAGATTATCCAACTGAAATTAAAGCATTTTATATGAAGCAAAATCCAGATGGTAAAACTGTTGCAGCAGCCGACCTTTTAGCTCCTGGCATTGGAGAAATAATTGGTGGTAGCCAAAGAGAAGATAATTTAGAAATATTAAAAAATAAAATTAAAGAATTAGGCATGAAAGAAGAAGACTACTGGTGGTATTTAGATTTAAGAAAATACGGAAGTGTAAGACATGCAGGTTTTGGTTTAGGATTCGAAAGAATGATGATGTACCTAACTGGTATGCAAAATATTCGTGACGTAATACCTTTCCCAAGAACACCAAAAAATTGTGAGTTTTAAAAAATATATAACGAAAAGGAACATTTATTACCATTAACAAATGTTCCTTTTCTAATTAACCTCTTCCATCTAAACCTCCTTCTTTTAATTATTTTTGTTATTAGAAGAGTTCTATAACAAACTAGATTGCTACATCTAGCACATCCTAGTTATACTTTAATTATAGCATGCTTTACATAATATGTCAAACATGCTACATATTTTTATGTTTTTATATATTTATAACTAATTTATCAAATTTTGATTTTATATATTTCTCTAATTTTGTCATAAATTCATCTGGCAAAATCTCTTTTTTTGCAACCATATCCAGACCTTTCTCCCAGCTTGCAGTAAGTTTTGGATTAAGCATATCTGGTATTGAACTTTTTA
>CANRGU010000014.1 GCA_947630255.1 uncultured Clostridia bacterium
AATTTTTGCTTTCGGGTTCCTATTTTAGGACACCCTCTTTTATATAAATATTTACTAAATCTAGTCCGCCTAAAAAAGAAAATTTTAAATTTCTTGTTTTATTTTTCCTTCTCTATATGCTTTTAGTAATAGTTTTAAATCATCTATTTCTTCTTGTATTTCTTTTCCTATGTCTGTGTCTGCAACACTTTTTCTTTCTGTTTCTTTTTCGTTTACCATTATATCGTATTTTATATCTATTCCTTCTTTTATAGCCTCTGCTTTAGAGTCGAATGGCTCGTTTGCTGCAAGTATTAGTCCATATGAATTGTATGTTAATGTGTATCCTGCCCTTCCTGTTTGTGATCTATAACTTTTTGCAAATCCTCCATCTATTACAAGTAGTTTACCATTTGCTCTTATTGGGCTTTCTCCATCTTTTTCTTTGACTGGGATGTGTCCATTTATTATGTGTGAATTTTTTTCTTCTATTCCAAATTCTTTTAAAACGCGATTACATACCTCTTCGTTTTCTATTACTGTGAAGTATGGATTTTTCTTTTCTTTATGAGTTTCTTTGTCTTCTACAAAGTATCTTTCGAATGTTGCAGCTTTTTCTTTACCAAATAAAGGTGATTTTGGTCCGCACCACAAGTACCACATTAAATCGTTTATATCTACATTTTTATCTGGTTGATCTTTTTCAATATATGCCTTTCTTATAGCTTTATCTAAATAATCTAGATATTCCTTACCATATAAAGTTTTTCCTAATATATCTATTTTTGCAAATTCACCATTTTCCTCCATTGGTATACATCCATGGAATAATAAATTAGAGTTAAAACATCTATATATTGAAGCTTTTGAATAAATAAAGCCTATATGTTTATTTAATGTTTCACTATTTTTAAATGATTCCTCTAATCTTGATATTATTTCTTCTTCTTCTTTTGTTAACTTATATGGGTCTTTTGGGTCTATTGTTGGGAAGTTTTTATCTATTAATGGATATACTTTTCCATCGATTTTTACTGTTCCTTTTTTATAGTCTATTTTGTCTAATAGCAATCTTCCATTCATTTTATATTCTGGATGACGCATTATTATTTGACCTTCTAACTTAAATTGTATAATTGATATTGCCTTGTGTATTTTAGCTATAGATACTTCGTCGCTTCCTATATATTTGTTATAGTCAAATATTTTTGGCATGAATTTTTCACAGTCGTCATCTTTATATGTATTTAGTGCAAATGTTGTAAGTGGTCTTATGTTTATTCCATATCCATCTTCTAGAGTATCTATGTTGTCATATCTACTGCATATTCTAATTACATTTGCTATACATGCTTTGTTACCACATGCTGCTCCCATCCATAAAATGTCATGATTGCCAAGTTCAATGTCTAAACTGTGAAATTTTATTAATGTATCCATTACAAGTTTAGCATTTGGTCCACGGTCAAATATATCTCCTAATACATGAAGATGATCTATTGCCATTCTTTTTATTAAGTCTGATATTGCAACTATAAATTCGTCTGCCCTGTCTAATTCTATTATTGACTGTATTATTTGTTTATAGTAAGTTTCTTTATCTGGTCCACAACCTTGTAAATGTAATAATTCATCTATTATATAGTCAAAACCTTTTGGCATTGCTTTTCTTACTTTTGATCTTGTATATTTTGAGCTCACTTCTTTTGCAACTTCTATTAGCCTATATAATGTTATACTGTACCAGTCATTTAAATCTGTTACCTCTTTTTTTACAAGTGCTAGTTTTTCTTCTGGATAATATATTAATGTTGCAAGTGCACTTCTTTCACGTTCTGTAATTTGATGGCTAAATATGTTTTCAATTTTACTTTTGATAATACCTGATCCATTATTTAAGATGTGTGAAAATGATCCATATTCTCCATGTATGTCACTTAAAAACAATTCTGTTCCTTTAGGCAAATTTAATATCGCCTGCAAATTTATTATTTCTTCTGATACCTGTCCAATGTTAGTATATTGTTTGCTTAGCAATTTTAAATGTCTTTTAATACTTATATTATCTTCCATTTTATACCTCACTTAAAACATATACTTAATTTTTATTAATCACATATTTCTGCGATTAAATCATAATCTTGCATGCCGCGTTATTTTGCATTTTACAAATGTACCAAGTACATTTTCTTTTGTGTTTTTTATTATTACACTACCATCTGTTTCTGGTATATCCATGTATGTTCTTCCTATATAGAATTTTTTGTCAAATGTTATATCTTCTATTAATATATTATAAGTCTTATTTATACAATATTCAAGGTTTTTATTTGAAACTTGTTTTGCTATGCTCATTATTTGATTATATCTTTTCTTTTTTGTATTATGATGTATTTGATTTTTTAACCTTGCTGCTGGAGTTCCATCTTCTTTTGAATATGTAAAAACTCCAAGTTTTCCAAAATATCCTTTTTTTACAAAGTTATATAATTTATTAAAATCTTCTTCTGTTTCTCCAGGGAATCCTACGATTAGTGAAGTTCGTAATATTACATCTGGAATTTTCTTTTTTATTTTTATAATTAAATCTTCTATTTGCTTACCTGTACTTCTTCTGTTCATTCTTTTTAATACGCTATCTGATATATGTTGCACTGGTATATCAAAATAATTACATATTTTATCATTTTGTTTTACAGTATCAATTAATTCATCTGTTATAGCTTCTGGATAGGCATATAAAAATCTAATCCATTCAAATCCATCTATTTTGCATAGCTCTTTTAATAAATCACTTAGCATTGATTTACCATATAAATCTTCTCCATATCTAGTTGTATCTTGTGCAATGACTATTAGTTCTTTTATACCCATTTTGCTTAATTTTTTTGCCTCTTCCAAAATATCTTCCATTGGTCTTGATACATAAGGACCTCTAATATATGGTATGGCACAATATGTACATCTATTACTACATCCTTCTGCAATTTTTAAATAGGCTGTTTTATCTCCTGTACTAATTACTCTGTTCATATATTCTAATTCGTTGCAAACATTATTATTTAGGTCAGTATTTATTAGCTTACAAATCTTTTCCCAAAAATGTGCGTATTCGTCTATTGATATAAATAAATCTACTTCTGGAAGGGCTTTTTTTAATTCTTTGTAATATCTTTGTACTAAGCATCCCATAACTATTAAATATCTGCATTTGCCTGTTTTCTTGTATTCTGCCATTTCTAATATAGTATTAATTGCTTCTTCCTTTGCAGATTCTATAAATCCACATGTATTTACTACTATTATTTCTGATTTTTCTACATTATTAATTATTTCAAAATTATTGTTTTTGAATAATCCTATTGCCATTTCTGTATCTACTAAATTTTTAGAACAACCTAATGATACAAATCCTACTTTCATTTTTACTTTTTCACCTCTGTCTTAAATTTGGCAAAAAAGGGGTCTGTCCCCTTTTTTGCCAAATTATTAAAAATCTTCATTGTTACACATATTTTTTCTTGTCATTTCTAATAAATTTAATTTTGTAAATCCTAATATTTGGGATTTTGTTCTATCTGTTTTTAATTCTTGTGCTAATAGCTCAATAATTTTATTTTTGTTTTCATCTTCATGCATGTCTATATAGTCTATTATTATTATACCGCCAATGTCTCTTAGTCTTAATTGTTTTGCTATTTCAATTGTTGCTTCTTTATTTACTTTAAAAACAGTCTGTTCAAGATTTTTATTTCCTGTATATTTTCCTGTGTTTACGTCAATTGCCGTTAATGCTTCTGTTTTATCTATTGTTATAAATCCTCCGCATCTAAGCCAGATTTTTCTATTTTCTAACTTTTGTAATTGTTCTTCTAATGAATACATGTTTAAAAGATTTTCATTTTCTTTTAATTCTAACTTTATATCTTCTAACATATTCATACTTTTTAATATTTCACTTACATCTTTATATGTTTTTGCATCATTAACTATTACTTTATTCAAATTTCTATCTATTACATCAATTAAAGTTCTTCTAAGTAATGCTTTATTATCATATATTAATTTTGGTCCACTTAATTTATACTCTTCAAATTCTTTTTTAATGTTTTTCCATTTTTTAATTAGTTCTTCTAAATCTTTTTTTATAGTTTCTTTATCTATACCTATGCTTGAAGTTCTTACTATTGCACCTGTTCCATCTGGTATTATTTCTTCAACTATTGTTTTCAATCTTTCTTTTTCTTTTTCATCTTCTATTTTTTGTGATACAGTTACAAAGTTACTGTTAGGCATAAAAACTGTAAATCTTCCAGGTAGATTAATATGTGTTGAAACTCTTGCTCCTTTTTTTTCTGTTCCATCCCTTTTAACTTGTACTAATATTTTCATATCTTGTTTTACTATTTCGTTTATTTTGCAATCTGGAAGTTTATATTCTTCATCTTCTTTTGCCTCATCTTGTTTTGGCAATAAATCTTTTAAACGTATAAATGTATTTCTTTTATCTCCTATGTCTATAAATGCAGACTGCATACCTGCAAGAACATTTTCAACTTTTCCACAATAAATATTTCCTTCTAGCCTTTGTCTATTATAATGTTCTTCGTGTTTTTCTATTAATATTCCATTTTCTACTAACATGATGCTCTTTTTATTTGGTTCTTTGTTTATTATAATTTCTAGCATTAATATCTCCCTTGCCTTTAATTAAATTTATTCATTGCTTTATCAATTCCATTTTCTAGAATTTCTAATATGCTATCTTTTGCTTTTTTTATGCTATTATCTAGTATTTCTCTTTCTCTTCTTGGAATTTGTTCTAACACATAATTTATAATATCGTCTTTATATTTTGGCGCCCCTATTCCAACTCGTATTCTTATAAATTCTTCAGTATTTAAATTTTCTACAACAGATTTCATACCATTGTGTGTTCCTGCGCTTCCTTTTGCTTTTAGTCTTATTGTTCCTTGATTTAAATCCATATCATCATAAGTAACTATTATATTTTTGTTAGATATTTTATAAAATTTTTTAAATTTTGCAATACTTTCTCCACTTGCATTCATAAAGGTTTGTGGTTTTACAAGTATTACTTTTTTTCCTTTTATTTCTCCCATGCCATAAAAAGCATCAAATTTTGACTTTGACACTTTTATACTACACTCTTTTGATAATTCATTTATTACGTCAAATCCCATATTGTGTCTGGTGTTTGAATATTGTGGTTCAGGATTTCCAAGTCCTACTATTAAATACATATTAAAACTCCTTAAATTTATAATCTCTTTTAGGTAGTGCAGGTGAAAGATCATTATTTTGTAAGGATTTTAATACTGCATTTATTCTTAAAGGCAGGCTCTCTGTTTCGTTATATATAAAGCTTAACAGATAAGGTTGCAATTTTTTAGGAACTGTTTCATATAAATCCATTAAATAATACAACATTTTATACATATCTTTACATCTTTTTATGTTAGGAGTTGCCATTATGCTACCTTCTCTATTACGATGATAATTATATATTGGAAATTCTCCATATTTTAATTTTTTTGCCAATATAGTTGCTTTTATTGAATAAACCATGTCTTCGTAATACATATCTTCTATAAATGTTATATTGTTATTGTATAAAAATTCTTTTCTCCACACTTTGCTTGCTACTGCAAAATGCATATCACAAAGAATTCTTGCTTCTCTTGTAGAGTTTTCCTTTGTTGGAATATGTGATTTATTATCTCCGCCAACATACTGTACTCCAAAATATATTAAGTCTACTTTTTCTTTTCCTATTGTCTTATCAATTTTTGCTAATGTTTCTTTTTCATATAAAGTATCATCTCCATCTAGATGAACTATATATTCACCATTTGCTTGTGCTATTGCTATATTTCTTGATCTTCCTAATCCTAAATTTTTGCCATTGTCTATTAATATAATTTTGTCACTATAATTTGCTTTGTATTCTTTTAATATACTCAAAGTTTTATCTTTAGATCCATCATTTACTAAAATAATCTCATAATTATCATAGTTTTGTTCTAAAACGCTGTCTATAGCTGTTGATATATATTCTTCGATATTATATGCACATATTATTACACTAAATCTAGGTTTTTTATTATTCATTGGCATTTTTCTCCTTTTTTTAATAAAATATAATAAATTATACCATAATCATTAATTTTTGACAATATTTTCTAATAAGAACATAATAAGCATAAAAAAACTGCACAATTTAAAGTGCAGTCTCTGTGATTTATTAATCATCTCTATTTACGTCTTTTAATAATTCTAATTGAGAAATTAATAATGATTCCATTTTTGCCTTATATACATCAAATTCTTTCTTTAGTTCATCTAATTCTTTTTCTTTTAGCGTTATTTGTGCATTCAATTCTTCAATAGAATTTTTTGCTTGATATCCAGCATCTTTTATTATTTGTTCAGCTTGTTGCTTTGCTACAGTTGTTATATCATCTGCCGTTTTTTGTGCCATAACTAAGGTGTTTTGAAGTGTACTTTCTATATTTCTATATTTTATTACATCATTATCTAGTTCCGCTCTTTTTTCTTTTAATTCAGCATTTTCCTTATATAGCTTTTCGTATTCTGATGTTAACTCGTCTAGGAAATCGTCTACCTCATTTACATTATATCCATTCATCATTTGTTTTCCAAATCTTTTATTTTCTATATCTAATGGTGTTAACATATTATATCCTCCTTATTACAAAAGGGCATATTCCCATGCCCCTCTTTTATATTTATCCTATTAGTTGTTTTTTAACCAAGAAACTGAAAGTTTGCTTTTTATTTCTTCTCTAGCTAAATCACTTGCTATTTCATAGTTTACTGGTGCTATTAAGAATATTGCATTTGATACTTTTTGAATGTGGCCATCTAAAGCATGAACTGCTCCGCTTATAAAATCAACTATTCTTCTTGCAATATCTTTGTTTACATACTCAAGATTTACAATTACTGATTTTTTTTCTTTTAAATAATTGCATATTTCTTCTGATTGTTCAAAAGTTGTTGGTTGCGTTATAACCATTCTGACTTGCTGTGTAGCAGGCATGTTAACAACTTTTCCTTTATTTATTCTGCCGAAAAAACCTTTTTCTTCTGGTTCTTCTTCTTGCTCTGCCTCTTTATCATAATTATATGAATATACGTTTTCGCTTTCGTTTTCTACTACATCTTCATCATTATCTGATTCGATTCCTAAAAAATCATATACTTTATTCATAATTGCTCCTGCCATTTTATATAAACCTCCTAAAATTTCTCATTCGTATTTTTACTAGTATTAGTATCTATCTTTTTTTATTTATTGTCAATAGTTTTTACGTTTGTAATTTAATCTTAATCTTTCTGTAATATTTCTGTAACACTTTTATTCAATATTTGAATTTACTAAAATTTCATCATATATTGAGATTTTCTTCATGTTTAGTATGTCATTTGTGCTATATCCTAGACTTTTTAAATAGCTATTGTCGTAACTTCCTATAATACAATAATTGTCATTTTCTTTTAAAATTTGCACTAATATTTTATCTTGATAACCGGCTCTGTTTCTTACAACATAGCTTAATCCATTATCATATGTAATTGCTGATTTTGGAACTTTTAATCCCTCATATCGCCACCAAATTACATCAAATGTTATTTTTCTATAATCTATTAATTTTTCTACACATTCCCCTATTTTAAACACAATTAATACAGATTTATCGTCTTGTTTTTGTATATATGATATTGTGGCACTAACTTCATCTTGTGTAGATAATCTTAATGTAACTCTTTGATTTATAGTCGCTTCTTTTGCTATATCCGAATCAAGTATTGTAGTTATATAACATTCATAATTGTTTATAACTTTACCTTTCTCATTGCTTGTTGTAACTATTTGGCCTGTTTCTAAATTTAACCCTTCTAGCATAGCTTTATTTAAATTCTCAAAATTGTTTGGTGTTAAGGTATCTTCTAAATTATCAACTCTATATGACACAACTCCAGATATTGGAGCAACTACATATTCTGAATTTTGTTTTAAACTATTTTGATAGTTTTCTCTTTCTTTTATTAGTCCGTTAATATATGAACCAGCTTGACTTAGCTCTCCTGATATTTTAGATTTTTTGGTTATATATGTATTTATATCTTTTTTATATTCAGATATTTCTTGAATATCATTTTTTGACTTAAGTCCATCAATTTTGCTTTCTATTTGACTATCTATTGCTTTAACATCATTTGGAAGTATGTCAGTTTTTCCAAGCAATGCTTCTTGTATTTTGTTGTTTAATTCTTCTATTTTAGTATTTATTTCATCTTCATTACTAATTTGATATCTAAAAACTTGATCTCCTTTTGCTACTTTTTCTCCCTCTACTTTTATTCTTACAATTCCATTATTATAGTTTTTTCCTACTGCAACCTTTTCATCTCTTATTACATACCCGAACTGCACTTTCTTCATTATAAATTGTTCCATTTTCTATTACTACTATATCTGTTGGAACAACTATTAAATTTACGAATTTATATATTATATATACAAATAATACTATGGCTATTATAGGCACTAATATTTTAGCTATATTCTTAATTTTTTTGTTTTTTTCTTGTTTTTTCTTTTTTGTAGCCATATTTGTAATCCTTTCTAATTTTTTATTGATGTAATTATTTTATCTATATTTACTTCCAATCTGTCTTGTCCGATCTATCCAATATGCTTCTTCGTTTTTCTTAAACCAAGTTATTTGTCTTTTTGCATATCTTCTTGTTTCCATCTTTACTTCTTCTATCATTTCTTCTTTGCTAATATTTCCTTGCAGATAATTTACTACTTCTTTATATCCTAATCCTTGCATTGCGGTTGGAAATTTTTCATATTTTTTTATCATAGATTCTACTTCTTCAATAAGTCCCTCATTTATCATTTGATCCACTCTTTTATTAATTCTATCATATAGTAAGTCTCTATCCATGTTTATAACAAAAACTTTATAATTGTACCTCACTCCATTTTTTCTAGATTCTACGTCTTGCTCTGTTTTTGTTTTTCCTGTTTTATGATAAATTTCAAGTACTCTTATTATTCTTTTTTTATCATTTTTGCTTATTTTTTTCATTGCCTCTTTATCTATTTTACAAGCCATATTATAGAGTTCCTCTAAACCCTTTTCTTCTGCAATTTTATTGAGTTTATCTCTATATTCTTCATCTATTTTTTCTTCTTTAAATTCTATGCCGTATACTAATGAATTAATGTAGAGCCCAGTTCCTCCGCAAATAATAGGTGTTTTTCCTTTGCTTAAAATTTCTTTAATACATTTTTCTGCGTCTTTTTTATATGAGGACACACTATATCTTTCATCTGGAGAAATAAAGTCTATCATATAATGTTTAATACCTTTCATTTCTTCGTTTGTTACCTTTGCTGTTCCTATATTCATATCTTTATATATTTGCATAGAATCTGCAGATATTATTTCTCCATTTATTTTTTTTGCAAGTTCAATCGCTAGTTTTGATTTTCCTGATGCTGTTGGACCTGCTATTACTATTACTGTAGGTTTATCCATAATTATTTCCTTATTTTCTACTAAATTTACGTTCTAACTCGTATTTACTCATTTTTATTGCTGTTGGTCTGCCATGTGGACATGTAAAAGGATTTGGCAAAGCTAATAATTGTTGCATTAAATTATCAACTTCCTCTTTATCTAATTTCATGTTTGCCTTTACAGCCGCTTTACATGCAACAGTACTTATGAATTTTTCTTCTTTTTCTTCAGTAGCTGTTATTGCTACAGTATCTATTTCATCTAATAACTGCAAAAATAGTTCTTTTGTATCTAATTCCATACATAGAGATGGAACTCCTATTAACCTTATTGTGTTATCTCCAAATTCTTCAAGTATAAAACCTGCTTTTTTAAATAATCCTACGTTTTCCTTTACAATTTCTTTTTCTTTATGTGAAAGTGTTATTATATCTGGAAGTAGCATTATTTGCGAGTCTTTTTGTTCTTCACTATAAAAATTTTCTTTAACTTTTTCATACATTATTCTTTCATGTGCAGCATGCTGATCTATTATATATATTTCATCTTTTATTTCTATAACTATATATGTAGAAAAAAGTGCTCCTATATATTTATAATTAGGCATATTTACATATTTTTCATCTTGCTCAAATACTGATATATTTTCTAGTTTTATACTATCTACATTTTCTTTATCTTCTACTGGTGATACCTTTGAAGTTTCAGGAAGTTTTCCAAATGCTCTTACATACATTTCATCAAATCCTTCTTTAGGTTCTCCAGAACTTCTAGGTAAGTTTTGCATATTTTTTTGCAAATTTATTATACTTGACATTTTATCTATTTGTTCTTCTGTTGGTATTTTAAAATCTTTTGCATCATTTTCTGTGTCTTCTTTTTCTTGTTTTTCAACAGTATTTGCTTCTGTCATTTCGTTCTTTTTATTATATAATTCTTGAATTGTATTTGGCCTATCCGTGATATTCTCTTCTACATCTTCTGCTGGTTTCTTTTTTAACATCTCAATAAAACTTGGAACTCTCATTGTTTGAGTTTTAAAATCTTCATTGCTTGTATTTTGAGTAGGAACATTTGGAATAATTGCTTCTATATTTTGATTTTCTTCATCTACAACTTTTTCAGGACTACTTACTAATTCTTCTTTTAACAGGCTCTCTCTAATTGCATAATATACTGCTTTAAACACTTTTTGTTCTTCTTGCCATCTTATTTCTAATTTACTTGGGTGAACATTAACATCTATTTTTTTAGGATCTATGTCTATATTTAATACTAAAAATCCGTATTTTCCTATTGTTAATAGTCCTTTAAATGCTTGTTCAACGGATGCTGATAATGTTTTATCTTTTATATATCTTTTATTAACAAAAAACAATTGATAACTTCTATTGCTACGTGCAATTTCTGGTTTTCCTACTACCCCAGTTATTTTTATATCTTCGTATTCATAATTTACTGGTACAACTCCTTCTGAAACTTCTTTTCCGTATATATTATAAATTACGCTGTTTATATCTCCGGTTGCCTGATGTTTGTATAACTGTTTTTGATCCACTTATTAATTTTATAGAAATATTAGGATTTGCAAGTGCTATTCTTGTTACTGCATCTTCTATATATCCTGCTTCTGTAAAGTCTTTTTTTAAAAATTTATATCGTACAGGTGTATTAAAGAATAAATTATTAACTGTTATTGTTGTTCCCACTTGTGATGCTGTTTCTTCTTGTTCTAGTATTTTTCCTCCTTCTACTATTATCTTATTTCCAATTTCATCGTTCTCTGTTTTAGAAATCATTTCTACATTTGCAATTGCTGCAATGCTGGCTAAAGCCTCGCCTCTAAATCCCATTGACCTTACAGCCTGCAAATCATCTGCTTTTCTTATTTTGCTTGTAGCATGTCTTTCAAAAGCAAATTCCATATCATCTTTAGATATTCCACATCCGTCATCAATAATTCTTATTTTACTTATTCCACCATTTTGTATTTCTACAGTTATTTTACTTGCTCCTGCATCTATAGAATTTTCTACTAGTTCTTTTACTACAGAAGCTGGTCTTTCTATAACTTCTCCTGCTGCAATCTTATTTATTGTTAATTCATCTAATAATACAATTTTACCCAATTTATTTCCCCCCTAATTCATATAGATTATATCATTAAATAAAAATTTTTTGTATATATTTTTTTAATAATGGCAAAAAAGGGGTCTGTCCCCTTTTTTGCCAATTTTTTTTATTTGATTATTATATCATTGCTGAGCCTATTATTCCTGCATCGTTTTTAAATTTTGCTACTACAAATTTGGGCATTGATTCTTTGTTAAATAACTCATTTTTTTCTTGAATTCTTTGTACCAATTTTTCAAATAATACTTTATAGAATGCAAAACTTCCTCCTATTGATATTGCTTCTGGTTCAAATAGGTTAATTAAATTCGTTATTCCTACATTTAAATCATCTATATAGTTGTTAATCATATTTTCAAGTTTTTCATTTTTTATATTTTGATTTATAAATTCTCCTATATTTTTTCCATCTGTATCTGGCAAGTTAAATTCTTTTCTTAATTTTTCTTTAAACCTTTTTATTGAGCCATGAGTTTCAAAGCATCCTATTCTTCCACAATTGCATCTTTCTCCATCTTGTGATATTACCATATGCCCGATTTCAAATCCAGAGAATCTCTTTGGTTTTAATAGTTTACCGTTTAAAATAACTGCGCCTCCAACTCCTGTTCCTATTATTAGGAATATTGAATCATCATAACCTTTTAAGCTTCCTAACTTTTGCTCTGCTATAGCTGCACACTTAGCATCGTTTTGCAGAAATATAGGTACATTAAACTCTTTTTTTATTTCTTTTTCTATATTTAGGTTTTCTATTCCTAGATTTTTTGCTCTTACTATGGTGCCTCCAGATACCGTACCAGGTATTGCAAGTCCAATTGATTCTATTTTACTAAGATTTACTTTGTTTTCTTCAATAGTTTTTTTCATTAGTTCTATTATTGTGTTTACTACTATTTCTGACATATCTTCTCTGCGATATGGATAATCTTTTTCATTTTTATAAAGTAATTCATTATTGCTTCCTAGTATTCCTAATCCTATATGACTTCCGCCTACATCAATACCTATTTTCATAAATTTCTCCTTTATTATAAATATGCTGAGAACATCCAAGTACCCATGTATATTTGTAATAATGGTACTAAAACAACGATTGTTACAAATATTAATAGAACACCTACTACTATATATACAATTTGAGGTAGAACTTTCATTATTCTTTTCATTATATTGTCGATATCTACTTCCATATATTCCAAAAGTTTTTCCATCATTTCTGCTAAGTCTGTTTGCATACCTACTTTTAACATTTCTGTTATCATAGGGCTTGATAATCCTGATTGTTCAAATGGTTCAATCCAACTTTGTCCTACTAATATGTTGTTAATTGAAGCCTCTATTAAAGATAACATTACTAAGTTGGTTGCTACACTTTTACTTGTTTCAAGTGCATCTTGTATTCTCATTCCATTTCTTATGTTTAGTATAACTGCTCTTATTAATCTTGAAAAATGTATTGAATAAATTAATGGTCCAAATATTGGCATTCTATATTTAAAATTGTCGAATTTATATCTTCCTTGTGGAGTTCGTATATATAAGTATATAAGTATGGCTGCGCCTAGAAGTATAAATGTTGGTATGTACCAAAAACGTATTAAATTATCTAATACGCCTTTAAACCATAATGTAGGTCTTGGTAATTGGTCTGTACTTCCTACTTGATTAAGTACATTTTGTATAGCAGGAACAGCGACTAATGTACCAACTATTAATAATATTAATAGTCCAACAAATTGTATAAGGTTTGGTAGCAATATGCTTTTTATTTTTTTATTTAATGCTGCGGTCTCATCCAAATAATTAACAGCTTGCTCTAGAGCTTTAGTTAATGATCCGAGATAGCTCACCTACTTTAATCATATTTATATATATAGGAGAAAATACACCAGTGTAATATTCCATTGTAGAATACATGTTTTCTCCTGCTTCTACACCTAATAATATATCTTCTAATATTGCTCTAAATGATTGATTTTCTGTACTTTCTATTATAGTAGATAAAGCTTGAATATTGTTGAAATTTGCTTTCTTTAAAAGATAGAAGTCTTGCGTAAATACAACAATATCTCTGTTGTTTATTTTTAAATCTGAAAAAAGGACCTGTTTAACTTTTTTCTTAAATGATTCAGAGCTAGACATTGTATTTGCATCTTTTTGTCTTACAGTTTTTAATATACTATCATTAGTTTCAATATTCTTTTTGTGTTTTTTTCTCATTTTACTAGCTTTGTTACTCATTTGTATTTGATTAACGCTTATTGGCATATATCCATTCCTTTTTATTTTTTTAAGTAATACATACCTATTAATTTCTTCTACTCTGTTTCTTACAACGAGTCCGTTTTTATCTACTGCTTTATAAACATATAAAGGCATTTTTAAGTCCTCCGTTCTATTTTATCCTCTTCGTATTTTCATCTGCATAATTGTCCTATTTAATGATTCTATATTTTTTTCTTCTATTTGTGATTTTGCTTGATCTAATGTAATTTTTTCATCAACAAATAATTTTGCTATTGAATTTATAAGGCTGACGCTTCCTTTGTCTATATTTGACTGAATTGCATCTTCTAGTTCTGAAACGCTAAACTTTTCTTTTCTTATACAACCAGAAACTACGTTATCAACTACCATAACCTCTGGTAACATTATAAGTTTTCCATCTACACCTTTTAATAATCTTTGAGATACAACTAGTTTTAATAAAGATGACATTAAATATTTAATACTTGCTTGGTCTCTTACTTCATAGAAATTTATCATTCTATCGATTGTTTCTGCACAAGACTTAGTGTGCAATGTACCTATTACTAAGTGTCCAGATTCTGCCATATCTATTGCAGCTTCCATCGTTTCTTTATCTCTTATCTCTCCGATTACTAATATATCGCAGTCCTCTCTTAAAGAGTTTTTAACACCATCTCTAAAGTTTTCTACGTCTCCACCTTTGCCAACTTCTTTTTGAACTATTACTGATTTCTTACATGTATGTTTATACTCTATTGGTTTTTCTAGTGTTAGAATTTTTTTATTTTGTGTTTCGTTTATTTCATTTATTAGCGCATTTAAAGTTGTTGTTTTTCCTGAGTTAGTTTTTCCTGTAACTAATATTAGTCCTTGTGGTTGATAAGTCATACGTCTTACTATATCTGGAACGCCTAACTCATCAAATTTTGGTAGAGTATTTTTTATAATTCTTAATGTAAATATTGGCATACCGTCTGAAGATGATACATTTACTCTTAGTCTAACGTCTTTATACTCATATGAGGTATCTAATCTTTTTGTACTTTTGTATATATCATCTTTGTCTACATTACCTCTTACAAAATAATCATATATTTCAAACAATTCATTTCCTTCTATTGTGTCTTCATCTTCTAATTCTTTTAATTCTCTTGAAACTCTTAATATTGGTTTTAATCCATATATTAAGTGTATATCTGATGCATCCTCTTCTATTGCTTTATCTAATATTTTATTAATATTTACCATTGTTTTCCTCCTAATATCTTTTGTAATTTAGAATATTACCAACTTTCTATCTAATTCCTCTAGGTTAGTAATACCATTTATAACTTTATTAACTCCATCAACTAATAATGGTTTATAAGCATCTTTTAATGCTTGATTCCTAATTTCTATACTAGAAGCTCCTTGTACAATTAATTCTCTTATATCATCTTGTATAGATAATATTTCGAATATTCCTATTCTGTCATAATAACCACTGTTGTTACATTCTTTGCATCCTACTGCATCATATGTATATTTTCCTTCTAAATTAAATTGAGTATTGTATTTTTCTCCAATTTTCATAATGAATTGTTTTTCTTCTTCTGTGAATTCTCTTGGTCTTGCACATTTTCTACATAGTTTTCTTACTAATCTTTGCGAAACTAGTGTACCAACTGTACTTGATATATCGTAATTAGAAATTCCCATTTTTCTAAGTCTTGTTATAACCTCTATTGCATCTATAGTATGTATTGTTGATAAAACATAGTGACCTGTTTGTCCTGCTTGAAAAGCTATTTCTGCAGTTTCTCTATCTCTTATCTCTCCAAGTAAGATTATATCTGGGTCTTGTCTTAATACTGTTCTTAATGAATCTGCGAATCTTAATTTTTCATCTATTTCTATTTGGTTTAATCCTGGTATACGTATTTCAACAGGGTCCTCAATTGTGGTAATATTAACTTGTGGCCTGTCTAAATAATCGATTATACTATACAAAGTTGTTGTTTTTCCTTCTCCAGTTGGAGCTGCAATAATTGTAATACTATTTCTTTTGTTAAAACTTGCTTTTACAAGTTTATCATCTTTTGGAAATCCTAAATCTTCAAGTCCTCTGATATTAAGATCTTTTTTTAGCAATCTTAGCACAAATTTTTCACCATAAATGTTTTTCTGCGAAGATACACGAATATTATAATCTGGATATGACACTATTCTTCCATCTTGTGATTCTTGCTTTTCTTGGAACATATTTGATATTGCTTTTAATCTACCTATTATTTGTGCTTGTTTTTCTTTAGGAATTTTGACTGCATTCATTAATTCACCATCTATTCTATATCTTACCCTTATACTGTTTTCTAATGGTTCTATATGTATATCACTTGCTCTCTTTTTTATTGCAGTTTTTATTATTGTATCTACTAAACCAGTTGTATCAGCATTTGAGTTTATATTATCTGTTGCGCTACCTTCTAATGTTTCTAAAACTTTATTAATGTATTTTTCGAAGGTTACATATCTTTCCATAACAAGGCCTTTGTTCAAAAGTATTAATCTAACTGTATCGACAGCCCTTTTATTTAATGTATCTGCAAAACAAACCTTTATTCTATTACCTGATATATCAAAAGGTATTGCTTTACATTGCTTTGCAACATCTATTGAAAGATAGTCTAAAACATTTAAGTTAATTTCATTTTCAGTTAATATTATAGATTTTTCATCTAAAATTTCTCCTAGAGCATTTATTAATGTATTCTCATCGCGTAATCCTAATTTACATATTATTTCTATTACTTTCATATCAGGATTATCTCTTTGATATTCTAAGGCTTTGTTAATATCATCTTCATTAACTATTCCTCTTCTAACTAATTCTATTCCTATTGGTATTCTTTTGTTATCCATATATTCCTCCTTCAAAACTTGCTAATAACAAATTTTGCATTGTGACATTTTGTATATGTTTTATTTATTATAATATTAT
This sequence comes from uncultured Clostridia bacterium, assembly GCA_947630255.1. Lineage (GTDB taxonomy): Bacteria > Bacillota > Clostridia > TANB77 > CAG-508 > CAG-452. The sequence goes on from CANRGU010000014.1 coordinate 16,927, forward strand.
TATAATATATCTTTTTAAAAATTTATATATACTTTGCGTTTTTACATAAAATTACCAAATTTATTTTTTTAATGGATAAAAATCATTTAAGTTTTTAAATACATTTGATGTTTCTTCTTTGCTCCAAACTCCCGTTAATTTTTTATCCCCAGTTGAAAAATCAGTTGGAATGGTATATTTTGAACTATCTAATTTTACTACCTTTTTATAGTCACCATTTGCCTCTAGATAATTATCACTGTTGCTGTATAAGAATTTTACACTTTTATCTGTATTATTATAGGCATATCTTGGAATCCAAGCATAAAATGTTTCTCCACTTTCTAAGCTACCAGGATCAATTTCTTCTTGTTGGCTGAGATCTCTTTTAGTTTGTATTACTAATGCCCAATTACCAACTTCATAGTTGTACCATGAAATATCATTTTCATTACAAACTTTCCATTTATCTTCTACTTTTTTTATAGGATATATATCATAGCCTTCTTGAATAGTTAGCAAAGATAAATCTGGTTTATTTGGAGTTATCAATTCCTCTCTAGTTCTTATTTTTTTCATTTCTATCTTTTGCTCTTTGCCACCTAATTTATAGGTAACTGTCATAGTAATCTCTTCTACTAAATCTAATTTACCACTATTTCCTTCTGTTTGATTATATTTTGTAATATTTATTTCTGCAACATATGGAGTGTTTACTGTTTCTTCTGCGGTGCTCTTCATCTTTACTTCTGATTTATCACCAGTATAGTACTTACTATTAAAATAATTTACTATGTTATCTTTTGTTACATCCTCATAATATATTTTATCTACATACTCAAATACATCTACAATATATGATGTTGCCTTACTCATTCTACTTATAGAGCTATTTGATATAAATATATTATACGAAATTGTGGCAATCAATCCAGAAAACAGTGCAATAAGTAAAACTGCAATTAGCGCATCTGTTCCAGCAATACCTTTTTGACCTTTAAAAATTTTATTTCTCATATTATCCCCTTAAAAATGTAATCTGTAAAATTATCATAGTAACATTTGTAATACATAGATAAAATCCTATTGGTATATTTTTTCTTTTTTCTTCTATTATTTCCTTTTTACTTGAAGCACTATTCATTATAATTTCAGTTATAGCAGATAATAATAGTGTGAGTATTATGCTAATTATAACTAATTCTTCTTGTATAAATATAGCAATATACGAACAAAGTATTAATATTTGAATAGGATATAATTCTTTTCCTTTTCTTTTTAAATTTATTGTATTTATTAACAATAGTATAAGCATTACAAATAAATATATCACATATCTATATATATTAAATTTTAATATATATAAATATATTATATACATTGCTTCTACTATCAAACCAAAAAGTATTACAGAATTTGCAATATAATGTTTTTCCTTTTCTATTCCACCTATTATAAATAATGTAGAAATAAATAATATTCCAAATACAAAATAAATTAATTTTTCAATTTGTAATTCATATATATTAATTTTTAATGCTAAAGCAAATAATAAAAATACTAAACCTGAAAAAACTTCTAAATAGATGTATCTACCCCTAATTTTTTCTTTGCAATATCTGCATTTTCCTCTGAGGCATATATAACTTAAAACTGGAATTAAATCTAAAAATCCAAGTTTATGATTACATTTTGGGCAATATGATCTGCCTTTCATTATACTTTGCTTAATTGGTAGTCTGTAAACTGCAAGAGAAAAAAAACTACCAAATAATGTTCCCATTATAAAAATTAATATGTATATGAATATTTCCAATTATGTTACTCCTTTTATAGTTTTATGGGCATATACATTAATCGAATGCATATGCCCCATTCTGTAAATTTTTATTAAAATTAAAATTATTCAGTAGCATCGCCATTAACAATAGCGTTGATTCCTGTGTAAGTTTTTCCACCATCTGTGAATGTAACCTCTTTGTCTATGTTATTTACATCAGAATCAGCATTTTGCCAACCACTTTTAGCTTCTTGAGTTTTTCCTATAAGTCCTCCATCTAAAGCAACTGTTACAGTAACGGCAACTAATATTAACATTACTATAATTGTGATAATTAAAGCTACTAATGTAATACCTTTTTGTCCTTTCATCATTTGTTTCCCTCCTTCTTTTTTTTCATAATATATATATTATTTAAAATAAATAATATCAATAAGTTTTACCTGGTGTGGCAATATATGGATCAT
>CANRGU010000015.1 GCA_947630255.1 uncultured Clostridia bacterium
ATTTTTCTACTAATGTTGTTGGAAATATATCATTTCCTGCAGGTACTGGCGTATGTGTTGTAAATATTGTTTTTGCAGTAACAATATCTTTTGCTATATTAAATGATACCTTTTTTTCTTGCATTGTATTTTTAATTAGTTCTAATACTAAGAAAGAAGAATGTCCTTCATTCATGTGATATACAGTTGGATTAAGCCCTAATTCTTTTAATAATGTTACTCCTCCTACTCCTAAAACTACCTCTTGCTGTATTCTCATTTCTTGGTCTCCACCATAAAGTCTTAATGTTATTTTTCTATATTCTTCTGAATTTTCTTCTATGTCTGAATCTAATAAATACAAATTAACTCTTCCTACTGCTATTTTCCAAACTTTCAAAAGTAATTTCGAATTAGGCATTTTTATAGAAATAACTAAATCTTCTCCTGTTTCTTTCTTTACAGGAGATACTGGCAAATTATTTAATTCTATATCATGGTATATGCTCTCTTGCATACCATTATTATTTATGTTTTGATGGAAATAACCATTTTTATATAATAATCCTACAGCTACTAGCGGAAGACCTAGGTCACTTGAAGATTTCAAGTGATCTCCAGATAAAATTCCAAGTCCACCAGAATATATTGGAAGTATTTCATCTAATCCATATTCTGCAGAAAAATATGCAATTAAATCATTTTTATTTTCAGGATATGTTCTACTAAACCAAGTATTTTTACTATTCATATATCCTGAAAAGTTTTCTACGTTTTTATTATATTCCTTTATAAATTCAGAATCCTCTGCAATTTTTTCTAATTTTTCTTGGTCAACTTGTTTTAAAAATTTTACAGGATTTCTACCTATTCTTTCCCATAAATCTATATCAATTTTTTTGAATAATTTTAAATATTCTGTATTCCATGACCACCATAAATTATTTGAAATTTCTGCTAATCTTTCTATTTTTTTAGGTAATTGTGGATTTACTGTAATTTTATTAAATATGTACATTTGTAATGTACCTCCTTTGTGATTAAAAATAATTTTTCTTGTGTTATTAATTCAATATACTTTATTATCTATTAAAATTTTTTCTTTGTCAATGTTAAATGTAATAAATTTATATTTCTATTCTAAACTTTGTATTGCACCAATTGCAACAGCAAATTGTGGATTTTCTGGAATTGTATAATTTATTCCATGTGTTTTTTCTATTTTTTTTAAGATATCTTTTACTACTGGAATACATACTATATTTCCAATTAGTACAACATCTTTTATTTCGTCATTAATTGTTGCAAATGCTGTCATCATACCAATTACTTCAAAAACCATATTTGTTATTCCCATTACTATATCTGCTTTGCTTGCATTTTTTGTTAATTTTCCAAAATTTGCAAGTGTTAGTTCTGGTGGCAATGTTTTTATATTATCATCTGTTAAATCTGCAATTCTTAAATCTATATTATTTAAATTTCCTTGTTTTGATAATTCCATTATTTCATCAAATGTTTTTATGCCTTCAAACCTATTGCAAAGATTTGTTAAAGTTCCTGCTCCTACACCTGTTCCACCTAAATGCTTAAATTCTCCATTTTCAGCTCTAATCAATGCTGTTCCTGTACCAATACTTGCAATAATAGCTTTTTCTTTTTTGCTTAAATAAAGTCCGCCTGTACCTATTGATATAAATTCTTCTACAATGTGAACTGGTACATTATATTGACTAACATCTATTTTTTTAGCATTTATTCCTGTTATAACAATTTTATCAAATTTAGTAATATTATTTTTAGTTAAAAATTGGTTTAATACTAGTTCATAATTTTTACTTTCTGAAATAATTTTATTTTTTATTTTATTTTCTTGATATTCAATTATTTTAATTGTTGAACTTCCTATATCTATTCCTATAATATTCATAAAATCTCCTTCCATTTTAAAGCTTAGTTGGTCCTCCTCCTATTTCAACAGCATAAAAATCTGCATTATAACCAATTTTATTTTTATATGCTTCTCCTACATTTTTTATAAATTCTTCTACTTTGTCTTTTTTTACTATGCTTACAGCACAGCCTCCAAATCCTACTCCTGTCATCCTTGCTCCTATAACGCCTTCTTGTTTTAAGCTCTCTTCCACTAATGTGTCTAGTTCTTTACCTGTTACTTCATAATCATCTCTTAATGAATTGTGTGATTCTATCATTAATTTTCCTAATAAATCTATTTTGTTTTCTTGTAATGCCTTAACAGCTTTTATTGTTCTTTGATTTTCATATACTGCATGTTTTGCTCTTTTTTTTCTGTTTTCATCTTTTATTAAATATTTATTTTCTTCAAATTCTTGTTCTGTAAGTTCTCCAAGTGTTTTAATATTTAACTTTTCTTGCAACTCTGTTAATGCTTTTTCACATTCTGCTCTTCTTTTATTATATTTAGAATCGCCTAATCCTCTTTTTTTATTTGTATTCATTATAACTATTTTTTCATCTTTTAATATAGCAGGTGCATATTCATATTGTAAATTTGCTGTATCTAAAAATATTGCACAGTCTTTTTTTCCATTTGCTATTATAAATTGATCCATTATTCCACAATTTACACCAACATATTGATTTTCTGCTTTCTGCCCTAACAATGCTAGTTTTACCATGTCTAAATTCAAGTTGAATAAATCTTTTAATACAAAACCTGTTAGTACTTCTATAGAAGCTGATGATGAAAGTCCTGCTCCATTTGGTATAGTTCCATTATATAAAATATCAAATCCTGTTTCTATATTGTATCCTTCACTTTTTAAAGCCCAAATCATTGATTTAGGATAATTAATCCAATCTTCTTTTGGATCATATTTTAATTCATCTATTGAACTTTCTAGAATTCCTAATTGTTCAAAATTCATTGAATAGAATCTTAATTTATTATCATTTCTTTTTCTTGCAACTGCATATGTACCCATTGTAAGTGCGCATGGGAAAACATGTCCTCCGTTATAATCTGTGTGCTCTCCTATTAAATTAACTCTTCCTGGTGCAAAATATACTTTGATATCTCCATTATTTCCAAATAATTCTACAAATTTAGATTTTATTTTTTCTTTCATTTCATACTCCTATAAAATAATAAATTTTAATATTACTTCATCAAAAATATTTTATCATAAAAGTTTTTTTTAAATCAACTACTTAGTTTAATTTTTAGAGTGATATAATTACCAGTCAGAATTAAAACCGTAGAGATTTTGAGCGACGACTCAAGGCGACCCGTAAAAAATAAAGATATAGAGATGTTAATAAATATAATCTTCTGCATCTTTTGGTATTTGTAAATTATTATCTGAATATTCATAGAACTCACTATATGTAACATAACCTATTGTATCATTTATATAAGCTGAGCTTTCATATTCAATAAGATTATAAGTCTCCATATCTATATATAATTTAATTACACCATCCCAACGTACATTTTCTCCAGAATAATTATTAAAGTCTCCATTCCAATTTGCAATAATTTCATAACATTGATATCCATTTCTTGAAATATCTTCATTATATCCATAATTCCATTTATAATCTTCGTCAGTAATTTCAAAATCAACCGCAAAAGCAACAAAATCTGCATCACTGTTCATCCAAAGTGATGAATTTTCACTATTCTTTTCAGTTTCTCCAGTAGAATAAATATATTTATACTTTTTTTGTAGTCCTCCAGTATATGCCCAACATTCATAAAAGTTATCATATTCGCTTAAAAAACACATTTTATTTAAATCTATTGTAGTCTTTTTACAATCCGAACCATTTGATGTTTCAACAATATATTTTTGTTTTCCTAATGAATCAAGCATATTATTATAAATTTCTGCTACTCTACCATGAGTTTTACTCATGTAATATTTAGACATATTTATATAATTATTATTAATAGTTATATTTTCCTTTACTTCATTATTATCCTTTGGCAAATTTTGATTAATATTATTAATTGGATTATAATGTTCTGCTATTGTAATATTAGATGTTTCATTCTCTCCTTGTATGATTTTCCAACAAAATATACCTATACCTGATATTATAATAATTATTAACATTACTAAAATAATTGTTATTAAATTTTCTTTTATAAAATTCATTTGTGTTTACCCCCGTTATTTTTTACTTTCTTACTTAATATTTATTATATGTCTTTTTTCTATTCTTCCTCTAACCATGTAATGTTAGTTACATATACTATTTATCACTACTACCATAAAACCATTCTGTATTTTTTATATCTTGTTTTATCTTTCTATGATTTTTATCACTACCTATATTTTTGTTTCTAATTTTTGCTCCTGCTTTCATATACATACCACATTCTACAAGCACTGCATAAAAAGACATTATTGGAGGAACGATGAACTCAATTAATAAAGCTCCTAATCCCCACAAATATCCTGTTATTACTTCTGGTTGTTTTTTTATATTTAATATTATCATTATAATTGAACCCACTGCTAAAATAAGTTGTGCATAACCAATTGTTCTAGAAAGCACAGGATAATACTCTGAGTTAACATTTGCTCCATTAAATATAGCTATTATATTAGAACCTAATTGTAATAAAACTAAAACTACTAGTAATATTTTTAAAACTCCAACTATAAAGAGTCCATATCCAAAAATTTCATTTACTTTTTTAACACTCATATTTTACCTCTTTTTTTCTTTTGAACTATTCTTATGTTTTAATTTTAAACTGGATAGGCATTGCTTCCAGGTCCTTCTTTTACTGGATTTTCTTCATTGTTCATTATTGAATTTATTAGTAATTCTAAATTTTTTGTTGCATTTTCTGCTGTCCAAATATTTGAAATTGTTCTATATGCATTTATAGAAAATTTTTCTCTCTTTTCTTTGTTTTCAATTAATTCAACTGTTTTATTATATAAATCTTCAAAATTTAAATAATAATACCCATTGTTGTTATTGTTTATTAAAAATGGGATCGCTCCAATCTCTTTATATGCAATTACCGCACAGCCACTATTCATTGCTTCATTTATTACTACTCCCCACCTTTCAATTCGACCACTAGTGCATATAAATATATTAGATTTTTCCATGTAATCTCTAACTTTATGACTATCTACAGCACCGATTAATTTAATTTCTTTTTCTAAATTATATTTATTAATTTGACTTTTAATTTTATCAAACAATGGTCCATTACCTAACATTTCAATCCCGAATTTATATCCATTTTTCTTTAATTCTCTTGCTAACTTAACCATATCTTCTGGATGTTTCCATTTTATAAATCGTCCTACCCAAATTATTTTTACTTTTTCATTTTGCTTTTTTTCTAATAATTCTTTTTCATCATAAAACTTTGTTTCAGGGAAGTATCCCCATTTAAAGCACTTGTTTATATACATACCGAATTTATTAAAATCTTTTGGTCCATATCCACTTGAGCATAGCAAATACAAATTTTTATTCTTTTTGTATTTGAAATGCTTGTTATATACTATTTTTAAGTTCTTAAAATCAAATATACTAAATATTCCTTTATAAAATATTCTAGCATAATATCGAAATGTTAGTTTATCTTGTTTTAATCTTTCTATTATATATTCATCAGTTTTTGTAGAACCAATTATAACTACATCGCTGTCTACTGCAAGTTTCATTGCTTCTCTATACTTTTCTTTACTTTCATATGCTTTTAAAACAAATGGATATTTGCTGTCCATCTCCTCATATCCTAAATTGATTCTTTCTTCTGGCATTTTAACTGTTGAAACAAATTTAAAGTCATTTCCGTACTTTTTGTGCATTTCTAAGCAAAATGGCAATTGATGATGTGTTAAAAAATTAGTATAAAATGATATTTTCATTGTGTTTCCTCACTTTGTTATTTTTGTAATCTATTTATCAAATATGGTATTTTAATTTCAAAATTAACTCCATATGCGTCTTCTTTATTTGTCTTATATGTGTCATTTATAGTTTCCCAAACATAATCTACTGCTATTTTTAGGCTTTCTTCTAATGTGTTATTATTCACTACCATTGCTCCAACCAATGTACTAGAAAATATATCTCCTGTTCCGTGATATTTAACAGGAATTTTTTCTTTAAAATATGTAAAGAATTCATTAGTTTCTTTATTATATGACATTACACCTAATTCGTTACTTTTAAAACTTACACCTGTAAGTATAGCTTGCTTAGGTCCTAAATTAGTTAATTCTACTAATATCTCTTTTATTTCTTTTTCTGTATAATTTTCTTTATATTGTCTTTCTAACATATAACTTGCTTCTGTAAGATTTGGTACAACTATATCAGCCATTCTACATAATTCTTTCATTTCTAGTGCAAATTTTTGATTAAATCCAGTATATAATTTACCATTATCCCCCATTACTGGATCTATAAATATAAAGTTATCATTGGTTTTGAACTGTTTGAAAAAATCTTTTAACATATTTATTTGTTCAATTGATCCTAAATAACCTGTATATATAGCATCAAAATTGAATTTTTCTTTTTCCCAATGTTCTGCAATTTTAGGTATATCATTACTTAAATCTCTAAAAGTAAAACCTTTAAACATTGTATGTGTTGAAAGTACGGCTGTTGGTAAAACTGCCGCTTCTACTCCCATTGCTGATATTATTGGAAGTGCTACCGTAAGTGAGCACTTTCCTACACATGAAATATCTTGAATTGTTACTATTCTTTTCATTAACTTTTCTCTCCTATTTTACCTCATTTAATATATCTTCTTTATTTGTTACTTCTACAAATCTTTTAGTTTCTTTTCCATTATTTTTATTTTCAAATTGCTTATCTACAGCATAAACAATATAAAATGGCAATGTAGCCTGAATCAATACCATAACTATTGGGAAAAGCTTTCCTGATAGCCTATATATTACTTCTATAAAAGTACCAGGATAATTTTGTGAAATAAACATTAAATTACTATCAAATATTAAATTTACAATATATGCTATACTGCTTATTATAACTATTGTTGCAGAATAATATATAATATCTTTTTTTTCGATTGTAATATATTTTGTCATTAGCATTAATAATCCTATATATACCATCATTCCATGTAATATAAAGCTATGTATACTTATAAAATGAATTGCAGGATAATTTGTAAGTGATGTAAGTGGTATTAACAAAAATGTTATTCCTGCTATAATTCCTCCTGTAGATAAAAACACATCTCCAGTTCTTTTTAATTTTCCTTTGCAATATCCACTCAATATTCCTGCGTATAATACAAGACTACAAAAATATAATGGTACATACTTATTTATAGCTTTAAATCCATAATTTTTTATATTAAATATAATTTTTATTATCTCTAAAATCCACAAAATAATTGTACTTTTCTTAATAATTCTTTTTACTTCATTTTTTTCTAAATTCCTTGTTTCTTTTAGTGCTATTACTATACAAATTACTGTTATTGCAAGTAGTATAAAATGCTCTATTGAAAACATACCACAAGAAACAACTTCACTTGAATTTTTAAACAACATTATTAGTACCCCTCTATGCTTAATGTTCTATTTCTTCTGAATCTTTTGATATTTCTTTACTTCTATCGCCGTAATGTGTCTTTTCCTTTATCTTCATAATCTATAATACAATTGTTTTTAATATATTCATATAATGGGATATCTGTACTATTTTCTATTTCATCTAGCTTTTCTGAATCAAAAGCAATTTCTGATAAATATCCTTTTTCATCCATTACAACATTTGTTTTGTTTGTTTCCTTTAAAAAATTATTTCTATCTTCTTTGGAAAAATTAGCTATTATTCCCTTTGGAATTATCATCATATTTAAAAGCGCTCTTGATGTTCTTCCATTTGAATTTGGAAATGGATGTATTCGTATAAATCTATATTGCAGGGCTACTGCTTTTTTTAAATATTCATCTTTGCCCATGGTATTACCATTTTGTACTAAATCATATATATCATTTGAGAGTCTTCCCACTGCATATTTTACAAAATTCTTGTTTAACAAATTTACTTCTTTTCCAGTTATTCCTACCTTTACCGTTCTATATCCATCATTTCCTATAAATTTTTTATCATTTAGAGATGTGCTATTTATTTCTTTTATTTTATTTTCTATTTGCTGAGGTGTTAATTTTGTTATATCTGTTGAGTATGCAACAAGTTGTGCTTCTACATCTGAATATATTTGTGAAATATCTTTAGATATCTGATTTAAGTCAGGCAATAAATTCATCATATCTCCTACTTCTGCTGAAACTGCCATATAAAGGTTATTTAAACCATTTTTACTTTTTTGTTCTTCTAGAGATACTAAATTACTTCCTTCATTCATAGATTTAATTATTTCTTTCTCAAATCTTTCGTCATACATATAGTCTAAATTATATTGAACTGTATTTTTTATAATTTCATCACTATACTTTGTGTTTTCTTTTAATATTTTTGTATATAATTTTGCTAAACTATCTTTATTTTCTCTTCCATGTAATAATTTTTCTTTAAAAACAGACAACCTATTTTGTTTAGGGAATTCTTTTGTTTTTTTTAATACTAATTGCCTTGCATATCCATTATATATTTTTTCATTTATTTGCTCTAGTACAGATGGTTCTAATGTATGAATATTTATTATTGAATTGCCCGTAGTAGCTTTTGTTTTAATACTTCCGTCTTCCGCTTCTTCAATTCCCTTATAAATAGCTATATCTGAATTTACTCCTATAATACGATTATTATATATATTGACTATTTTACTCATTACATCTTTTGGAATATACGAACCGTTTGTTATTAATTGTCTTACTATTGAATCAATATTGTCTCTTACAATATCACTTTCATACCTTCTATTTCCATTTTCGGTTATAACTGTAGACTTACATTCGTTTGATATAATTGCTATAAGCTCTTCTGTTATATCATCTAAACCAAAATCTGGACTTTGTTTATAATTAGTTCTTCTTAACTTTTCTAAAGCTATTCTAGCTTTTTCTACTATCATACTTTGCACCTTTCTTAATATCTTTAGGTTTTTAGTTTCTATTAACGTTATAATTTCAAATATTTATTGATTTTTTAAAAATTCCTTAATAATATTTATATCACTATAAGTTGTAACCTTTATATTTGTATAATCGCCTTCTATCATTTTTACTTTATATCCTTCATTTTCAAGTATCATTCCGTCATCTGTTGCAGTACTGTTTTTATATTTTTCATGTAAACTTAATAATAATTTTCTATCAAAACATTGTGGTGTATGTGCAAGCCATGTATTGCTTCTTTTTGTTGTGCTTTCTACTACTCCATTATCATCTGTAATTTTTACAGTATCTTTTGATTTTACTCCTATAGATACACCTTTAAACTCGCTCATTGATTCAATACATTTATCTATGTACTCTTGCTTTATAGCAGGTCTTGCACCATCATGAATAATTACAATATCTGAATCCGCATATTTTATTGAATTATATACTGATTCTTGCCTTGTATCTCCACCAATTACAATATCAATTTTTTTAACGATGTTTTCTTCATTTATAATTTTTTGTATAATTTCTTTATCTTCTTTTCTTATAGCTATAATTATATTGTCGATATATTTGTTTATGTTATATGCACTTAAACTATATGAAAATATTGTTTTTCCATTTATATTTTCAAAATTTTTATTTCTATTTTGTCCAAATCTTACACTATTCCCTGCAACTAATATTATTCCTGTTACTGTTTTGTTTAATATCAAAATATTTCCCTCCTTGAAGAATTATATGATGTAGTTATATATGTTCTATATTTATCTTTTAAATTTTTATATGCAAATTTTGCATCTTCCTTGTTTTTAAATACCCCAAATACACATGAGCCAGATCCGGCAAGTAATGTTCCCTGTGCTTTGTTATTAATTAAATCATTTTTTATATTTTTTGTATCTACAACTTCTTCAAATGAATTATATAAATTATTTGATAATAATTCAATATCTTTTTTCTCTAAAGCTTTAATTATATTCATTGTATTTTTCTTTTTTGTTTCTCTTTTTTTACTATCTAATTTATTATACATTTCTTTTGTATTACATGAATTTTCAGGTTTTATAATTAATATGTAATATTTAAAATTAGTATCTATTTCAGTTATAACATCACCTATACCCTCTGCAAGGATCGCTTTATTATACATACAAGGCACCACATCTGCACCTAAACTACTTCCTAAAGAAATTATTTCATTTTTAGTTAAATTCAAGTTGAATAATTTATTCATACCTAATATAAATCCTGCACAGTCTGTGCTTCCACCTGCAAGTCCTGCCTGTATAGGTATTCTTTTATTCAGTTCTACTTTTATCCCTGTAATACCTTTATATTTTTCTTTTAATTTTATATATGCTTTATAAATTATGTTTTCTTTATTATTTAACTCTTCTATATTAGTATTCAATTCAATGCTATCATTTTTTGTTTTATATATATATATTTCATCATACAAATTTATTTTTTGAAATACTGATTGTAAATTATGATAATTATCTTCTCTTTTATCTGACACTTCTAAGCTCAAGTTTATTTTTGCTCTTGCTTTTATATAAACCTTATCCATGACTACTCCTTTTTTTAGGCTGATTAATTTTAGTCAACTGTTATACAAGTAAATACGTTTATTCCATTTCCTTTTCCAAACTCTGTTAATTCTTCGCCTGTAGTTGCTGTTATTCCTATAGAAGTTTCAGATATATTTAATATTCTTGCGATATTTTTTCTCATTTCTTCTATTTTTGGAGTTATTTTTGGGACTTTACATTCTATTGCAATAGATAAATGTACAATTTTCTCTTTTAAATATTTTATTGCTTCTTTTAGATATTCTTCACTATCTATAATACCATTTTTGCACATATCATCTGATATTTTTCCTATTATATTTTTGCATGTAATACCTGAAATGGCATTTGCTATGCTATGTAATACAACATCTGCATCGCTATTACCGTTTAATGAATAATCTTCATCAAATTCTACTCCTCCTAAAAGCAATTTTTTCTCTTTGTTTTCATAATCTATTCTATGACTATCTTGTCCTATTGCAACTTTCATAACATTCTCCTCTCTATGTTATCTCATATTTTTATCTAAAAATTCAATTATTGTATTCATAACTTCTGCATCTTCTTCTGTCATTTTTTTATAATCTATATTATCATATATTTTGCTTGCTTCTTCTTCTGGAATTTTTCCTTTATATTTTTTACTTAATTCTGAAAGTTTTCCAAAAGTATTATTTAAATATTCTTCTGATTCTTTTGTTTGATACACATTATGAAATCTATTCTCATAAATTATCTTCTTTATATTATTTTTTTCTAATAATTTTTCATTTGATACTAAACTATTTTCTAGTGAAACAGTAATATCTGATTTTCCATGTAATAAAAGGACTGGCACTTCTGTATTTTTTAGTATTTCTTCTGTATTTTTTACTCCATTTGCTCCAAATGTTAAAAAATTTACAATTGTTATAAATGGTTTTAAAAAGTTAAAATTAATATTTGTTTCGTTTTTTGCAGAATCACAAATAATTCTTGAACAGTTATTAAATCCTGACATTGCAACAACTGCTTTTATATCGCTTCTAAACTGTAACACTTGGCATACTGCATATGCTCCCCAAGAATGCCCCACTAGACCAATAGCATATTTTTTTAAATCTTCATTTGTTTTTGCAAAGTCTAAAGCATATTTTAGGTCAATTACTGCTTGAAAAAATCCTTTTAATTTTTTGCCTTCTGAATTACAAGTTCCTGTATTATCATAACCTAGAACAATAAATCCCGCTTTTGCTAGTGTATTTATTTCGGTAGTGTAGCTTAAATGTCCACCGCCCATTCCATGAACAAATATTATAAGCCCTTTATATTCTTTTGTTTCATTATGTGTATATATATTTCCTCTTAATATTTGTCCCTTATTTGATTTGAATTCAATAGGTTTTGCAGTTAATTCTTCGAAATCATTTGCTGTATAATATTTTAATTTTGGATTTCCTTCACATCTCTTTCCAAATACTGTATTTAAAATTAATTTTGCAATTCCTATTAATAATAAAAATAATATAATTAATAAATATAAAAACCACATTTGAATCTAACTCCTTACTTATTTTGTTATTTTATCATATAGATAAATTAATAGCAAACAAAAATTTATTTGGGACATGCTCATTATTATTTTATCGTTCATATGATAATGAAAAAGGAGTATTTATATATGAATTGTAATTTAAATGAAAATGCTAAAATGTATTTACAAAAATTTGATCAAATTCTATGTACTATGGCTTGCAGAATGCTTTCAAAATCTCCAACTAAAAGTATTACATTAGATTTTATTGAATGCATGATTCCTCATCATCAAGCAGCTATATATATGTGTGAAAATTTATTAAAATTTACATCTTATAGTCCTTTACAAGAAATTGCACATGGTATTATTAGAATGCAAACAAGAGGAATTTCGCAAATGCGTGAAATTGCATCAACTACTAAATGTTTAAATAATACATATCAAGATGTAAATATGTATTTTAGTAAATATAGGAAAATTACTGAAAATATGGTTTATAGGATGAGGTCTGCTCCAAGATGTAATAATATAAATTTAAATTTTACTAATGAGATGATTCCCCATCATGAAGGTGCAATACAAATGTGTAATAATTTGCTTAAATATCCTATTGATGAAAGATTAGAAGCGGTTGCAAAAAATATAATTTCCGAACAGTCAAGAGGTGTAAGACAACTTAAGCAAATACAAAATAGTATAGAACAAAACGGTATATAACTGTATTTTCCTCTTTTTGAACTACCGAGAATTCCTCGGTAGTTAATTTTGGGTCTAATTCAAAATCTTTATATATGTTCTTTAAATGTAATCCTACATTATCAGAAGTACAATTATACAATTCTCCTATGGCTTTTTGAGTTAGCCATAAATCTCCTTCTTCAAATCTTACTTGTATTCCTTTTTCTTTCTTCTGCATTTCAAATACTAGAAATTCAGCAGAACTGCTCCTTATTATTAGATTTTTATTCTTTTCTTTTTCCTATTTTTAACATTTTTTCTAAACTAGTTGCCGTTATTGCTTTCTAGTTATTATTTTAAATGTAGAACATTAATACACTCCACATGGCTCGTATAAGGAAACATGTCTACTGGTTGAACTTCTTTTAAATTATAATTTTCTTCGAGCAATGCTATATCTCTTGCAAGTGTTGCAGGATTGCAACTAATATATATAATTTTGCTTGGTTTTAGTTCTTGTAATACTTTTATTGTATTTTTATCTAGTCCTTTTCTTGGAGGATCAACAAATACTGTGCTAGGTTTTATATTTTCCCTTTCTATAATTTTAGGCAAAATTTCTTCCACATCTCCTGCAAAAAATTCTATATTATCAATTTTATTTATTTTTGCATTATATTTTGCATCTTCGATTGCTTGATCTACTATTTCAATTCCATATACTTTTTTAAAATATTTTGATGCGAAAATTCCAATTGTTCCTATGCCACAATATAAATCAAGTGCAACATCATTTTTAGTATTATCATTTAAAAATTTTATTGCAGTGTTATATAAAATTTCTGTTTGAAGCGGATTTACTTGGTAAAACGAAAGTGGAGATATTTTAAATTTATACTCTCCTAATATATCATAAATATATCCATTTCCATATATTACTTCAGTTTTATCTCCTAAAATAACATTTGTGTTTTTAGTATTAAAATTTTTTACAATTGATTTTATGTTTTCATGCTTTTTGCATAAAAATTCTATTAACTCTTTTTCTTTATTGAAGTTGTTATCATTTAAAACTAATGTTACTAATACTTCGTTTGTTTTTATACCAATCCTTATAATTATGTGTCTTACTGTTCCTTTTAATGTTTTTTCATCATATGGCTTTATATTATTCTGTTTTATAAAATAAAAAATATCATTTGCTATAATTTGACATTCTTTATTTTGTATAAAGCATTCGTTTGTTGGAATAATATTATGTGTTCTTGTAGAATAAACTCCCATTATTGCTTTTTGGTCTTTATCAATTCCTACCGGATATTGAAGCTTATTTCTATAATATAAAGGATTTTTCATTCCTATTACATCATTTACTTTTACATTTCTTTTTAAAGCTTTATATAAGCAATTTTCAACTACTGATTTTTTTATATTTAATGTTTCTTCATAATTTATATGTCTTAAATTACACCCTCCACATCTTTGATATGTGTGGCAGTCTTCTTCTGTTCTATTTACAGATTTTTCTAAAATTTCTATTATTTTACCATAAGCAAAATTTGTTTGGACTTTCAAAATTTTAATTTTTATTTTTTCGCCTTTTATTGCCTTATCAATAAATACAGTGATTCCATCAATTTTTGCAATTCCTTCACCTTGAAATCCATTATCTATAATATCTACTACATATTCCTCGTTTTTCTTTAACATTATTATCTCCTTATTTTTAAATTATATTTTAAAAACAATTAAAAATCAATGATTTTGTAACAATATGTATAATTATAAAATAAATTGGAGACAATAATATAAAACTTGAACAGAATGGAGGTTTTTTGCGATGAAATTTATAAACATAATTGCACTTACACTTGTTATAATTGGTGCTATCAATTGGCTATTAGTCGGTTTATTTGAATTCAATTTAGTAGATGCTATATTTGGAAGCCTATCTATACTAGCAAGAATAATATATATAATTGTAGGAGTTGCAGGCCTTTGGTGTATTGCTCTTTATAGCAAACTTTCAGACTAAAAAAAATTTGGCAAAAAAGGGGTCTGACCCCTTTTTTGCCATTTCTCAAAACTTTATTATTACTTTTGTTCCTTTTGGTTCGTTTGGCATTATTTTTATGTTTCCACCATGTAATTTTACTATTGTGTGTGCTATTGAGAGTCCAAGTCCAGTTCCTCCTTTTTCTCGAGATCTAGCCTTGTCTTCTCTGTAAAATCTATCAAATACATGCTTTGCCGCTTCTTTACTTATTCCGATGCCAGTATCTGATATTTCTATTACACATTTTCCTTCTTTTGAATATGTTTTGATTTTTATTTTATCTTTTTCAGATGTATATTTTATTGCATTATCTAGTATGATTACCATTAATTGGTTAATTTTATTTGAATCTACATTTATTTCTTTATTAAATTTTAAATCAACATCTATTTCTTTTTCTTGCATTTCTGCATAATCTTTATATGGAATTATTACTTCTTTAATTAATTTATCTATATTGGTTTTTTCCTTTTTCAATTTTAATTCATTAGAATCTGCAGTCGCAAGTATCATTAATTCTTTTATTAATTTTGTTAGTCTTTTTGTTTCTTTAAGTATAATATTAATATCTTCAGATTTATCAATAATTTTACTTTCGGGCTCTTGCAATAATAATTCCTGCTTTGCCTGTATTATTGTAAGTGGTGTTCTAAGTTCATGAGCTGCGTTTTGTACAAATTCTGTTTGCTTTTTCCATGAATCCATAATTGGTTTTAACGTCATTTTTGATAATATATATGAACTTATTATTGCCACAACAATTATTATTAAATTTCCTATTAATAACGTATGTGTCATAGTGTTTATTGTTTCTACTTCTCCATCTACATTTGCAAGAAGTTGTATATATATTTTTTGATTTTCCAGTCCGGTATATTTTAATGTTATGCCTCTATAGTTATAGTTATCTTGAACTTTAACTGCATATATTTCATCTATCTTTGTTTTATCAAATTTTATATCACTTAAATAATCATTATAAAATCTACCAATATTTTCACTATTTAAGATATCTCCATCAGAATTTCTTATAATACAAATTAATCTTGGATTTATTTTTATTTCTACAAATGCCATTCCTGCTATAAAATCTTCATATATAATTTTATTCTGATAATATTTTGCAGTTTTTGTAAGTTCCTTGTCTATGGACTGATATAAGGAAATTGATACTTGATTATATATTATTGCATCAAAAAAGATAAGTATTATTGCAAATACTATAAATGTAAAAAACATATTTTTAATTAATTGTTTTTTTATTAATTTTTGTTCGCTCATTATTACCTCTTATTCAATTATCATATATCCTACACCGCGAATAGTTTTTATATAGTTATCATATCCATATTTTTTTAATGTCTTTCTAAGCGTGCTTGCATAAACTTCTACAACATTAGTTGTTGTATATGAGTCAAACCCCCATATTCTATCAAATATTTGCTCTTTTGTTATAATTGTTCCTTTTGAGTTTATTAAATATTCTAATATATCAAATTGTTTACCTTGAAGAATTATCTCTTCATTGTTTATAAATGCTTTTCTATTTTTTATATTTAAGATTAAATCTTTAAATTTAATTTTATCTTCTTTATATGAACCATTCGTTCTTCTAATTATTGCTTCTAATCTTGCTAAAAGTTCCTCCCTTTCAAATGGCTTTACTAAATAATCATCTGCTCCTAGTCTAAAACCTTTTAACTTATCGTTTAGGGTATCTTTTGCTGTTAATATAAGTACTGGAGTATATACTTTTTCATCTCTTAATTTTATAAGTACATCATAACCTGATATCTCTGGAAGCATTAAATCTAATATAATTGCATCATATATATTTTCTTTTGCAAGCATATATGCTTCATATCCATCATAGGCTTGCTTTGTATCAAATTTATTGCATATACATTGCTTTATTGTGTCTGACAATATTTTGTCATCTTCTACTATTAATACTTTCATAATCTTTCCTCACTTTTACAATTATATCACTATTATTGTTATTTGTGTAAAATATATATAGTAGGAAGAGAAAATTCTTTTATGAAACGGTATAATAAATTTTCATCCTCCTACATTTTGGGGTGATATTAATTATAAGCATTTACCTTAAGTTGATAATAATATTATAAATATTAAAGATTAAATTAGTATTAAAAATTAAAATTTGCTTTTTTATGTAAAGCGTGCTATAATATTGCTATCTTCCGTTGGTACAGCGGATAAAAGTGTACATTTTTAGAAACCATTGCCGTAATTTTGGTAATGTTCTAAAACTTAGGAGGTAGCATCATGTCAGAAAAACGCACCAACATCTCTAGTGTCCATCATAACGTTGACGCTGAAGTTCCTTGCAATGTCGGTAGTACAATCCGAAATGATGACCATTTCTCTAAGGAAATGGAATGCTATGAGGCTGGATTTGATGATGGCTTCAATGAAGGGATTTGTCATGTATTGTCCCTTATGTATGAAGAGCAAAGAAAATAGCCTCCTTCCCCTTGAATCTTCTGATTTAAGGAAAGAGGGTGTCCTAAAATAGGAACCCGAAAGCAAAAATTCCAGTGAGAAATCGCTGGAATTTTTGTGTAAAA
>CANRGU010000016.1 GCA_947630255.1 uncultured Clostridia bacterium
TTTTCATTTTTACATTAATTAGTAAATCTATAATTTGAGATACTTCTAATACTTCTTTACTATCTAAACCATATGTATTAATTCTACGATACATTTCTTCTTTTAAGTTATCTATATCATCTAACGAATAGAATAGGTCTTTAATATTAACTTCTAATTCTTCTGCAATTTTTTTTAAAATAAACAAAGTAGGATTAAATCTTCTATTATTTTCTAGATCGAATAAATAAGCTCTTGAAATTCCAGTCATTTCATGTAGTTTTCTTAAACTTATTCCTTTATTTTTTCTTATATTTTTAATATTAAAAATGTACATTATATTACCCCTAGAGTTGTTTTATATATAATTTTACTATTAAAATACAAAAAAAGATAGATGACGCTGTGAGCGTCATATTTGTGTCGAACTATGGCATACGATTATTCTTGACATTATTCGACATGGGATATTATAATTTAATCATAATAAGAAACGCGTTTCTCTGTAAAAGGAGAATTAAAATGGAAAAGTTAATTGGAGAAGAGAATGGATTTTTAAATGAAAAATTATATCAGAAAATAAAAAGAGAAATGAACAAAAAAGATGATTATTTCACTTCAAAAGAGTTATATAATTTACAGATATTTACAAAAAAAGTGACGTAATTTTGACGTAATTTATATGAAAAAAAGTGTATTTTTATGTTTGATTATGTAAGCATAAGAAACGCGGAAATTGTACAATAGCAATGAATTTAAGAATTTTTTAAAATTATGAAAGTCCTTCAATTTTGACTTCCGACCTGGTCGCGCGAGTTCGATTCTCGCATCCCGCTCCAAATGTTAAAATATATTTAACTTAACCCTCTACTACTTTTGTAGTAAGACGGGAGCCTAAATGATTTTGGAGAGTTCTAAAGCAACTCTCCTTTTTAAGTTTTATATTATTTATGTAGTTGCTTATCAACCCAGTTCTTATACAGAACTGTAGTCAAGGCAACGTTTTAGAAAACTCGGAACTAATACCCATTTGCAGTTTCCGTTTGCAAGGTAACAGTGATTGCTGTTCCTTGCTCTACTTCTTTTCCAGCAGCAATATCTTGGCTTACAACTACTCCAGAACCATCTATAATTACATTTAAATTAGCAGCTTTTATAGAATTTAGTACTTGAGAAGAAGTCATACCTCTTAAATCTGGAACTTTTTTAGGTGTTCTAACATTATTATTAGAAGTATACAAATATATAGTTGAATCTTGGAATAATGTAACGCCAGGCTTTGGAACTTGATCTATAATTAAAGTCGAATTTTCATCTTCAGCTCCAGTTATTTTTACACTAAATCCAGCATCTTTTAAAATAGATTTTGCTTCAGAAATAGTTTTATTTCTTACATCAGGAAGAGGACTTGTTTTAGTTGATGTTGTACTAGTAGATGGATTATTATTTGATGCAACACCAAGATAAGGTAAAACTTCAGATAATATTTGTTTAATAACAGGACCTGCAACTTGGCTTCCTTGATGACTAAATCCTTTAGGATTATATATTGTAACAAGAACAACTACCTGAGTATTTACAGTAGGCGACATAGCAATAAATGAAGCAACATAACCTTCATCTTCGTTTCCTGATAAAGGTTCTGATGTTCCAGTTTTTCCACCTACAGAATAACCATTAATTTTTGCATATTTACCAGTACCATCATTTACTACATATTCTAGCATGTCCATCATGGTATCAGCAGTGTCCTTAGATATAACTTGTCTTATCGATTTAGGTTCAATAGTAGTAACTGCATTTGTATTGGTATTTTTAATTTCTTTTACTATACGAGGCTGCATTAATACTCCTTCGTTAGCCACAGCAGATACAGCTGTAATTAATTGAATAGGAGTTATTGTAAATCTTTGCCCAAAAGACATTGTAGCAACGTTAAATTCATTTATAGTACTTTCATCAAAAAATACGCTATTTGATTCACCATAGAAATATGGATTAGTAGTATTAAATAACCCAAATCCTTTATAATATTTATACAAAGTTTTAGCACCTATTTTTCGTCCTAACTGTATAAAAGCAGGGTTACATGAATTTCCAAGAGCTTCTCTTAAACTTTCTGAGCCATGTGGTTCATAATATTTCCAACATCTCATTGTAACACCAGACACATCTTCATATCCAGAACAGTAAAAATCAGAGTGATTATCAGGTGTAATTAATCCCTCTTCTAAACCTGCAGCAGCAGTTATTATCTTAAACGTAGAACCAGGTTCATATGTACTTTGAACAGCCGTATTTTTCCACATATTAAATAAAGCATTGTTTTTATCATCTGAAGAAAGTTTGTCCCATTTTTCCTTTAATTCAGAATTATTTATAGTGAAAGGAGCATTTAAATTATAATCTGGATATGTTGCCATAGCTAGTACATCACCACTTGATGGATTCATTATTATAACATTTCCACCATCCGCTTTGTTTTCTGTAACAGCCTGTTCAAGATATTTTTCCGCTATAGACTGTATATTAACATCAATAGTAAGAGTTACATTACTGCCATTTTGAGCTTCCACATAAGTCTTTTCTCCATTTGGAATTTCGCCATTTACTGAATTAGTAGAAGCTAACAATTTTCCGAGGAGTACCGAGCAAGAATATCATCTAAAGTAGCTTCTAATCCCCAAAGACCAGAATTTTCTGTACCAGTAAAGCCTATAAGATTTGATGCTAAGTTATTATAAGGATAGTATCTTTTTGTATCTTCACTAATGGAAATACCAGACTTTATTTTATTGTTTTCCATCCAATCGTTTAATAAAACTATTTTATCATTCTCAACTTTTTCAGCAATTGCAAAAGTAGTTTCTTTTGTTTTTAATTTTTCTAATGTTTCGTCGTAATCCAATTTAAAAATATCACTAAAAGCATGTGCTAAAATTTCTTTATTAACTTCTGTATCATCTGAATATTTTATTTCAGTAGGATTTACATATACAGTGTCAACTTTAGCACTAATTGCAAGAGCTTTACCTGTAGAATCATAAATTGTTCCTCTATTAGGAATTATAGTTTTACTAGATAACTGATTTCTAACAGCCTCTTCCTTCAATTCAGCGCCTTGTACAAACTGCAAAAAAAGTAATCTTACTATTAATAAAAATAGTAAAATAATAGCTGAAAAAAGATATATAAATAATCTTTTTTTACCTAATGAATCTATTTTCATAATTTTTCTATTTCTGCCCATATTAACACACACCTATTTTTTATTTTTATTATACAAATTGTATATCATTAATCATTAAAAATCAATTAAAATATGAAAAACTATGTAGCATTGACACATAGTATATAATATTATTGGTGATAAAAGTGAATTCATATATAGAGACAAAAGATATTTTAAAAAAATATAATATTGTAGCAAATAAAAAATTAGGACAAAATTTTTTAATTAATGATGAAGTAATAGATAATATTATTAAAGCGTCTAATGTAAATAAAAATGATTTAATAATAGAAATTGGACCAGGTCTTGGAACACTTACAAAAAGACTTTTAGATAATGCTGGAAAAGTTGTATGTATAGAGTTAGACACAAGAATGATTAATATTTTAAATGAACGTTTTAAATTTTATAATAATTTTGAATTAATCAATGAAGATGTTCTAAAAGTGGACTTACACAAATTGATAAATGACAATAAAAATAGCAATATATTAAATGTAAAAATAGTTGCTAATTTACCATATTATATAACTACTCCTATTATAATGAAATTATTAGAAGATAAGCTAAATATAGAAAGCATAACAGTTATGGTTCAAAAAGAAGTAGCAGATAGATTAGTAGATGTTCCAGGAGGGAAAAATTCAGGAGCCATAACTTATGCAATCAATTATTATACCAAGCCACAAAAAATAATAGATGTACCAAATACATCATTTATACCAGCGCCAGAAGTAAATTCAAGTGTAATAAAATTGAATGTTTTAAATAAACCTTCAGTAGAAGTAGCAGATGAAGAATTATTATTTAAAATAATAAAAATGGCATTTATGCAAAAACGAAAAACACTTTTAAATGCTCTCACAAATGGAAAATTAGCATCAAAAGAACAAATTGAAAAAATGTTAACTGATTTAGAAATAGATTTAAAAATAAGAGGAGAGAAACTAACATTAGAAGATTTTGCAAAAATATCTGATTATGTCAGTAAAAATTGACAAAATAGCCATTTTGAGGTACAATAGAAAGTGTAAATTTTTGGAGGAGATAATAAAAACATGCAAAATAACAACATGAAAATAATCAAAAATATAGAGGCTAAAACAAAGGTATATCTTGCAATAATTGCGATAGCCTTAATTTTGTTATGTATAAATTCTGCAATATATATTATTCCAAGTATTATTGTATATGCGTTAATAATTTTATATACAATTTGGATATACAATAAAAGAGAATCAGAAATCTCTAGTTATATAGATGAACTTACAATAAGTATGGATTCAGCAGCAAAAAATACATTATTAAATTCACCATTTCCATTAATAATACTAGAAACAGATGGTAATGTAATTTGGAGAAGTTCAAAATTTAATAAAGAATTCGCAAATGTTGGAATTAATAATTATATTGACGAAATTACAAAAGAAATAAAAGTGGATATAGATAATAATAATGTACCAACAGTTGATAAAGAAGTAACTATAGACGAGAAAACTTATCATGTAATTGGTGATTATGTAAAAATAAAGCAAAAAGATAAAAGAAAAACAAGCAAATACATGACAATATTATATTTTATTGATATAACTGAAGAAAAAGAGTTACTAAATAAATACAATAATTCAAAAACATGTCTTGGTATTATAATGATAGACAACTATGATGAAATAATACAAAGAATAGCAACAGAAGAAAAGCCACAAGTAATGGCAGAAATAGAAAAAATGTTATATGATTGGGCAAGCCAGTCAAATGGCGTTATGATAAAAACAGAAAGAGACACATTTGTATATGTATTTGAACAAAAATATTTAGAACAAATGCAAGCTGACAAATTTAGTGTGCTAGATAAAATAAAAGAAATAAAAACTAGTGAAAAATTACAACTAACATTAAGCATAGCTATATCTAATGATGGAGAAACAAATTATGAAATATATCAATCAGCTAATGATGCAATGAATATAGCACTTGGCAGAGGTGGAGATCAAGCAGTAGTAAAATCAGATGGAAAATACAATTTCTTTGGTGGAAAAGCGCAAGAATTAGAAAAAAGGACAAAAGTTAAGGCAAGAGTTGTAGCACATGCTTTAGAAGAATTAATAGAAGATGCAGAAAATGTAATAATTATGGGGCATCAAAATGGAGATATAGATTCAATGGGATCAAGCCTAGGATTATACAGATTTGCAAAAACAATAAAACCAGAAGTTTATATAGTAAATAATACAAAAAGTTTAGCTATTGACAATTTTATAAATATATTAAACGAACAAGAAGAATATCAAAATGTAATTATAGATAAATCGCAAGCTCTAGCAAAAATAAATCCTAACACCTTATTAATAATTACAGATACACACAAAAAGAATTTTGTTGAAGTACCAGAACTTTTAGATAAAACAGAAAATATAGTTATAATAGATCACCACAGAAAAAGCGCAGAATGCATAGAAAATGCAACACTTACATTCCATGAAGCGTACGCATCATCTGCATCTGAATTAGTTACAGAAATTATAGAATATGGAACTAATGATATAGTATTAAATGAAATAGAAGCAGAAGGATTATATGCTGGAATTATGGTAGACACAAAAAACTTTACCTTTAAAACAGGTGTAAGAACTTTTGAAGCTGCAGCTTATCTAAAGAAATATGGTATTAATATAATAAGAGTAAAAAAATGGTTCCAAAGTGATTTAAAAAATTATAATGTAATAGCAGATATAGTAAAAAGAGCAGAAATAATAAATGGATCAATTGGAATATCAGAATATAAGAAAAAAGATAAAAACGCTAATTTAATTTGTGCAAAAGCTGCTGACGAATTGCTTACTATTAGTGATATAACAGCATCATTTGTAATAGGAAACTTGGGAGATAAAATATGTATTAGTGGACGTTCTATAGGCGATATAAATGTGCAAATAATACTAGAAAAACTTCGGAGGCGGTGGACACATCACGCTTGCAGGAGCACAATTAGAAGGCATGACATTAGATGAAGCAAAACATGAACTTATAATAAGAATAAACGAATATTTTACAGAATTGGCATAAAACATACATAAAATTAGCAGTAATATTAAAATAAAAGAAACAAAAGAAAAAATTTTAAATAAAAATATCACAAATTGAAAAAAACTTTTTCTATTTTGACAACTAGATATGACAAAAAAATCTAAAAAAAAGTAGTAGAATTAGAACTTGCAATGAGAGCATTTTGGACAAACTAAAAAATTAGTTTATATAGCACAAAAGAATAGAAAAAGTATTGAAGGTGGTAAGGATGTTTCAAAATATTATAGATGAAGAAATAAAAGAAAATGAAAGTTATGATACTGAGAAAAAGAAAAAAAGAAATATAAATTTAAAAAATCTTTTCTCGGTATCAGACTTTGTTTTATACGCAATTTCATTTATGGTATCGATGGTAAGCTTTAATGGAGAATTCGCTCCTTTTGGACTTGCCATATTTGCAGCTGCTTGTAGCAACAGAATACCAGCAGGAATAGTATATATTGCTGCTGCATTAGGAACCTTAATAGGTTTTGGACCAAATGAATTTTTAAGTTATTTATTAACTACTCTACTATTTATAGTAATGACTTTAATATTTAGACCAAGATTTCAAGAAGATAGAAATGAAAAACAAAAATTAGGATTATGCATTATGGCTTCCGCATTTATAGTACAAGCAGGAAAAATGTTTTTTACAATGTTTCTAGTGTATGATTTATTAGTAAGTATTGTATTTGCTATTCTTACATATATTTTCTATAAAATATTTTCAAATTCAATTACAGTTATAAAAGAATACGGAATAAAGCAAGCCTTTACAATAGAAGAGGTAATAGGCGCAAGCCTTTTATTATCAATTGCATTTTATTCATTACATACATTAAATGTTTTTGGATTATCAATTAGTAATATTTTAAGTATTATGTTAGTGCTTTTCTTAGGATGGAAAAATGGTATGCTAGTTGGAGCAACATCAGGAATAACAATAGGAATGGTACTTGGAATTATAGGATCTTCAAGCCCAGTTTTAATCGCATCATATGCAATATCTCGGAATGTTAGCAGGCATATTAAATAAACTTGGTAAAATAGGAGTTATAATAGGTTTTGCTTTAGGAAATGCAATTCTTACTTATGTAGCAAATGGAAACACCGTTCCAGTTATTACAATAAGAGAAATTTTAATTGCTTCACTTGGACTATTATTGCTTCCAAAAAATATTAATATAGATATATCTGATATAGTTGGTAGAACAAAACTTCTTCCTACAACTGCTGGACAAATAGAAGGAGACAAAGAAACAGTATATAAACTAAATACAGTTTCTGAAACAATTTCAGAAATGGCAAGAAGTTATAGCGAAGTTGCAGCAACTACAATAGACACAGACGAAGAACTAAAAAATGATAGCAAAGAAAACTTTAAAGATGAATTTTTAAATAACATAGAAGATTTTTCAGACAACGTATTATACGAAGATATAATATACGATGATGAACATATCTTAGATGATATATATAATTTATTAGAAGAAAAAGAAGAAATATCGAAAGAAGAATTAATTTCAATATTTGAAAAAAATAATAGTTATATAATTGGGTTGAACGAGGAAGACGATAGAAACAAAGAAATTGAAAATGACATAATGCAAATAGTAAAAGCGGCTAATCATACTTACAGAATAAATAAATTAAATTTGGTATGGAAACAAAAAGAAGCAAATAACAAAAAAGTTCTTGCAACTCAACTTCGGAGGAGTTTCAAAAGTAATATCATCACTTGCAGATGAAATAGAAGACAAAGAAAAAAAGGAAGAAGTAAAAAAAGAAGAAGCAAAATTTAAAATAGAAGTAGCATCAAGCTCTGTTACAAAAAATAATAGTGAAGTATCAGGCGATACAAGCATTCAAACAAAGTTACATGATGGAAAATATATGATGGCAATAAGTGATGGAATGGGCTCTGGACCAAGAGCAAAAAAAAGTAGTTCAACAGTTATAAAAATGTTAAAACGACTTCTCACAACAGGGTTTGACAAAGACGTTTCAATAGGACTTATTAATTCATCTGTAAATTTAAACTCTAATGAGGAAACATATGCAACTATTGATATTTCTGTATTTGATAAAAACAATGGCAATATAGAATTTATAAAGAACGGTGCATGTCCAACATTTATAAAATCAAATAACAAAGTAGAAGTAGTAAAAGCAATATCACTTCCTGCGGGAATTGTAGAGGATATCGATTTAGTAGTATATGACAAAGACCTAAAAGGTGGAGAAATTATAGTAATGTGTAGCGACGGAATTTTAGAGTCAAACAACGAACTTTCAAATAAAGAAATTTGGGTGAAAGAATTATTAGAAAACATAGAGACAGACGATATTCAAAGAATAGCAAATATTTTAATACAAGAGTCTATTGACAATGGTTTAGGAATCGCAAAGGATGATATGACAGTGCTTGTAGCAAAAGTTGAAAAGATATAAAATTTTAATAGTATAATAAAATTAATGGCAATACAAATAATATTTAAAAAATGTAAAATTTAAATATTATTTGTATTTTTTACTTTTAAAAATAAGACAATATGTAAATTTATACATAGATAAATTGGCAATAATCATTGTCAAAGGGAATATTAAAAATTTATAATAAAAAAGAAAAAACAAACAAAGGAGAAAAATACATATGAAAGAAGAAACAAAAATGTGCAAAAAGGTAGATGCCAAAGGAATAACCTTAATAACTCTAATAATCACAGTAATAGTGATGCTGATACTAATATCAATAACAGTAAGAATAGCATTAAACGGTGGAATAGTATCAAAAACAAAAATAGCATCATCAGAAACACAAAAAACAGTAGATAGAGATGAACTACAAGAAAAGGCAATAATAGAAGTACATAGAGGAGACGGAGAAGTAGATTTAGGAAGATTAGAAAAAGAATTATCAGAAGGATGGAAAGTAAACAAAGAAAGTGGAGAATGTGTAAGTCCACATGGTAATGCATTTTTAGTAGAAGAAGACGGAAGTGTAGAAGATGTGAAATGGGGAATGGGAGACAATGGCGAAATAACATATGAAGGAAAAGACACAGGAATACAAGTAGGAGACTACGTAGATTATGAAAAATATGTAGCAGCAAGCAGTGTAGGAGAAACAGAAATAAGCAAGTTATATGAAGATTTGCAAGAATATTCAGGATTTGCAGATTATAGCGTTAATAAGAATAATACATATAGTGACGAAAATCCAATAACAAAGGAAAAAACATTAAAATGGAGAGTATTAGATATAAAAGATGGACAAATACGATTAATAAGTGATACACCAACATTGACAAAAGTATATTTATGTGGATACAATGGATATAACAATGCAGTATATTTAATAGATGAAGTATGTAGCACATTATATACAACAGAAAAAGGAACAGCACAAAATCTAAAAATAGAAGATATAATAGACAAAATGAATTTAGATTATTGGGATTATCATGATTACGATAATTCTTATGTAGACACACAAAAATACGGAGGAACAGCAGAATGTACAGGAGATGACGGTTATTATCCAAAAATATTTGCAAAAGAGAAAACAGGATGGGTAAATGATAAACAGGGAACAGAGTTAGACTTAAGCGAGCAAACAGAACCAATAAACCAAACTGCAAGAACGAAAGCTAATAAAATAAAGATAACGCAAACATATTGGTCTCACTCAATGTCAGAAAGTAACTGGAAAAATCCAACCTATCAAAACATATTAATAAAATATAGTAGTATTGCGCCTGACCGCGTTTCTTACCTTTCATCACGCTGCGTTGATGCTTACAGTTCGTGGGCTAATATGTGTGTCTTCGTAGTGACCTCTTCGAGCGTATCGCCTGGGTATTTATATTGCTCGTTCGACAATAATAAACATACCTCGTTCAAACGTAATTGCCTCCGACCCGTGGTTTCTTTAAGCGATAGTATTCAAATCACAGCAAACGAAGGAACACTCAAATCACCACATAACTTGACGTAGAAACTAGCAATATTTTTTATGTTAACAGCTAAGAGAAAAATTGTATGATTTCAAAAAAAATTCAAACAGCAAAAATATGTAGAAAAATAGCAAATAAATGTTGTTTTTTCTACATATTTTTTATTATCCATAAAACAACAAAGAATTTTCATAGAAATATTACAAATATATAACAAAAAAGCAAAAAATATTGACAGCGAAAAAAAGATAATATATTATAGACATGTAAATTAAAATAGACATAAAAACAATTATATTAGGAAAAAATAAAGAAGACTAAAATTAGTCCGTCCTAAAAAGAAAAAAACAAATGAAGGAGAGAGAAACACATATGAAAGAAAAAACAAAAATGTGCAAAAAAGTAGATGCCAAAGGTATTACCTTAATAGCACTAATAATCACAATAATAGTAATGCTAATATTAGTAGCAGTAACAATAAGTGTAGCATTAAATGGAGGCTTAATAAGTAAAGCACAAGAAGCAAAAAATGGAACTATAGAAGCACAAGAAAAGGAAGAAATCACATTTGCTTTAGCAGAATGGAAAATAGTGAAGGATAAACAAGATGCACCGACTTTTGAGGAATTTTTGAAAGGAATCTTTGGTAACGATAATGTAACAGCTGGTGGAGAAAATGAATGTAATGTTACATTTCCTGAAACAGGTAACCAATATAAAGTAAAAGGAGACGGCAGTATTTCAGACAAAGGAATATTTCTTAGTCAAACCAAGTTAGTTTTACAAATGAAAGAAGAAGAACCTGTAATTCAAAAGGATTTAACTGCAAAGTTGAAAAATATAACTGGAGAAGTAAAATGGAGCATAAGTCAAAGTATGAGTTTTGTAGAGTTAAGTAGTACAACTGGAGAAACGATAACAGTTAAAGCTTTGATTCCTGGAACAGCTGTAATTACAGTAACATGTGGTGATTATACGGAAAAATGTAACGTAATAGTAAAACCAGAAATTGGAGCATTTGTTGAGTATGATTTACCATATGAAGACATATATTCTGGTTATAATTTCACGTCATCAGATGGATGGAGGTACATTGGAAAGGATGAGGAAGGTAGAAGCTTAATTGTTAGCACAGGGGTTCCTGCCAAATTAAGATATGTTCCTACAAGTACATCTAATAGATATTGGGTTGGCAGTAATACAGAAACTAAAGAGGCATTTAATAAGAATACTGTTAACGATGCGGAATGTGCAGAATATGGACTTTATTATAACTTTGAAAAGATAAAGTTATATGGTGAAAGTCAAATAGAAGAAAAAGATTTAATTAACGAAGGCATATATAGAAAAATTGGATATTCTGATACAACAACGTCCGAAAAAACAATGAAAGATTTTGTAACTGTTGAAGGAGCAACGGTTCATTGTTTAACTTCCACGGAAGTAAAGAACATTTGTGATGTGATTGATGAGAGGGGCGGGTCGAGGTCTAAGTGCTGGTGGCGTCACCGGTGTGCTAGCATTAAATGATTTGGATAATGTAGAAGAAAGATTTAACTATAAAGAAATTTCTCGGATGTTATTATTTATCGAGCAATGACGGATATTATTATACTGGACATCCGAAAGAATTGCTTCAACTGAGTGCTGTTGGCTTCTGGAATGGGTTAAGCGCGGGTGGTGGTGCGAGAGATACCCAATTTTATGGCGTTAGACCAGTAGTTGTGCTTCCTTCAGGATACGCACTCAAATTCCTTGAATAATTTAAGTATGATATCCAAGAAAGTAAGATATATAAAGTTAAACGATATAGATATGAC
This sequence comes from uncultured Clostridia bacterium, assembly GCA_947630255.1. Lineage (GTDB taxonomy): Bacteria > Bacillota > Clostridia > TANB77 > CAG-508 > CAG-452. The sequence goes on from CANRGU010000016.1 coordinate 12,057, forward strand.
ATATCTATATTGAGGAGTTAATGACGAGTCCAAGGTCTTGTCAATATCGGTGTGTAAATTTTTATTTTTAATTGTATAATCTCAAAAAATTTTCAAACAGGAAAAATATGTAGAAAAATAGCAAATAAATGTTGTTTTTTCTACATATTTTTTATTATCCACAAGACAAAGAATTCTCATAAAAATATTACAAATATATAACAAATAGGCAAAAAATATTGACAGCAGAAAAAAGTTGATATATTATAGATATGTAAATTAAAATAGACATAAAAACAATAAAATCAGGAAAAAATAAAAAAGACTAGAATTAGTCCGTCCCAAAAGGGAAAAACAAATGAAGGAGATAAAAACACATATGAAAGAAAAAACAAAAATGTGCAAAAAGGTAGATGCCAAAGGTATAACACTAATAGCCTTAATAATCACAATAATAGTAATGTTAATACTAGTAGCAGTAACAATAAGTGTGGCATTAAATGGAGGCCTAATAAGTAAAGCACAAGAAGCAAAAACAAAAACAGGAGAAGCCCAAATACAAGAAAGAAATTTGCTCACAGGAAGAATAAAAGTAGGAGACACATGGTACGATTCACTAGATGAATACTTAAAAGGTAATCCATCAGAAGATCAAAGTGACGAACCATCAAAATGGGGACAAGATGAGGATGGAAATATAACATATGATGGAGAAGATTCAGGAATAAAAGTAGGAGACTATGTAGACTATGAAAAATATGTAAAAGCAAGCAGTGTGGGAACAGATGAAATAGACGGATTATATGAAGAATTAAAGAACTATTCAGGATATGCAGAAGCAGTCAAGGATGAAAAAATTACGACAGGAAAAGAATATAATGAAACATATCCAATAACAAAAGAGGGAACATTAAAATGGAGAGTATTAGGTATAAAAGATGGACAGATAAGATTAATAAGTGATGGACCAACAACATCAAATATGTTTTTATATGGATACAATGGATATAACAATGCAGTATATTTAATAGATAAAGTATGTAACACATTATATACAACAGAAAAAGGAACAGCGAAGAATTTAAAAATAGAAGATATAGAAGAAAAAATGAATTTAGACGATACAAATGGAGGATGGGATTATCATAACTATACTAATTCTTATGTAGATACAAGAAAATATGGAGGAACAAAAGAATATACTAGTAGCAGCTATAGGAATTATCCAGAAATATTTGCACAAGAGAAAAGAGCTTGGGTAGATGACGAGGAGGAAAAAGACCTAGCCGAAGATGATGGGTTAGATTTAAGCGAGCAAACAGGACCGATAAACCAAACTGCAGCAAAGAAAGCTAATAGTAAAATAAAGGTAACGCAAACATATTGGTATAAATCAATGTCAGAAAGTAACTGGAAAAATCCAACATATCAAAACATATTTATAAAAGATAGTAGTGGTTCAAATTATAGCACTTATTGGCTTTCGTCTCGCTGCGTGGAAGCGTTCTCGGATAGTGCTTATTTCCGTGTACGCTTAGTGCACTCTGGTGGGGTGAGCGCTGGCTACTTGTATTACTCAGGCGACAACCCTGACGACACCTCGTATTGCCTCCGCCCTGTAGTTTCTCTAAAAAGCGATGTTCAAATCACAGCAAATAAAGGAACACTCGAGTCGCCACATAACTTGACGTAGAAACTACACAAACAATTGACAAAACAGCGAAAGTGATATAAAATTCCCTGTATATGATATATATGCAGGGATATTTTTTAGGAGGTTTTAAAATACATGAGCAAGTATAGAACACATAACTGTAATGAATTAAATTTGAAAAATGTAGGAGAACAAGTTAAACTAGCAGGCTGGGTACAAACAATTAGAAATTTAGGTGGAATGAAATTTATAGATTTAAGAGATGAAAAAGGAATTACTCAAATTGTTGTATCAGCAGAAATGGATTTAACAGATGTTGTAACAGAAACTGTTATAAGTGTAGAAGGAAAAGTAATAGAAAGGTCAAATAAAAATCCAAAAATTGCAACAGGAGATATAGAGATAGAAGCGCAAAGTATAAAAATATTAGGAAAATGTAAAAATATTTTACCATTCGAAATTAATTCTGAAAAAGCAGGAGAAGCAAGAGAAGATTTAAGATTAGAATACAGATTTTTAGATTTACGAAACAAAAAATTACATGACACAATTATGCTTCGTTCTCAAATAATGAAAACCTTGAGAAATAAAATGGATGAATTAGGATTTACAGAAATACAGACACCAATACTCGCAAATTCTTCACCAGAAGGAGCAAGGGATTTTTTAGTTCCAAGTAGATTACATCCAGGCGAGTTTTATGCACTTCCACAAGCACCACAACAATTCAAACAATTATTGATGGTTAGTGGCTTTGATAAATATTATCAAATAGCACCATGTTTTAGAGATGAAGACCCAAGAGCAGATAGAGCACCAGGAGAGTTTTATCAATTAGATTTTGAGATGAGTTTTGCAAATCAGGAAGATGTTTTAAAAGTATTAGAAGAAATTTTTATAGAAGTATTTACAAAACACACAACATGGAAAGTAGATAGTGCTCCATTTATTAGAATTCCATATTTAGAAGCTATGGAAAAATATGGCTCAGATAAACCAGATTTAAGAAATCCACTTATTATACAAGATGTAACAAAAATCTTTGAAGGCTCTGAATTTAAAGCATTTGAAAATAAAACTATAAAAGCAATTGCTGTTCCAAACGGCGGAGCCCAAAGCAGAAAGTTTTTTGACAGTATGACAGAATTTGCAGTGCAAGAGGCAGAGGCAAAAGGACTTGCATGGGTTAAATTTGATGAGCAAAATAATCCAGTAGGTGGAATTGCTAAATTTATTAATGAAGATAAAAAACAAAAATTGCAAGCAGAATTAAATGTAAGTAAAGAAGATAGCATATTCTTTATAGCAGATGAATTAAAAAAAGCACAAAAAATAGCAGGGCTAGTAAGAATAGAATTAGGAAATAGATTAGACTTAATAAAAAAAGGTGAATATAAATTCTGCTTTATTGTAGATTTTCCAATGTACGAATTATCTGATGAAGGAAAAATAGATTTTTGTCATAATCCATTTTCTATGCCACAAGGAGAAATGGAAGCATTAGAAAATATGGATCCATTAGACATTTTGGCATATCAATATGATGTTGTATGTAATGGATACGAAGTAGCATCAGGAGCTGTAAGAAATCATAATCCAGAGGTTATGGTAAAAGCATTTGAGATAGCCGGATATAAAGAAGAAAATATAAAAGAAAAATTTGGAGCCTTATATACAGCATTTCAATATGGAGCACCACCACATGCAGGTGCAGCACCAGGACTTGATAGAATGGTAATGCTTGTTGCAGATTCAAATAATATTAGGGAAGTAATAGCATTTCCAAAGAACAAAAAAGCAAGAGACTTACTTATGAGGGCGCCAAGTGCAGTTACAGAAGAACAATTAAAAGATGTACATATAAAATTAGATACGAAAAAAGAAAAATAAATTTAAGCAAAAGGGGATAGACCCCTTTTATTTAAATTTATATCTTCAAACAACGATTTATAAGGATGAAAAAATGAAAAAAATACTAATTACAGAAAAACCATCAGTAGCAATGGAATTTGCAAAAGCTTTAAAGATAAATACAAATAGAAAAAATGGATATTTAGAATCAGATGAATGGATAATTACATGGTGTGTACGGTCATCTAGTTACTATGTCATATCCAGAAAAATATGATGAAAAGCTAAAGCTATGGAGATTAGATACACTTCCCTTTATGCCAAAAGAATGGAAATATGAGATTATTCCAGCTGTTGAAAATCAATTTAAAGTAATACAGTCTCTTTTGCAGAGAGAAGATATTAGTGAAATATATAATGCTGGCGACTCAGGGCGTGAAGGAGAATATATACAAAGACTTGTACTCATGATGGCAAAACCAAACCCAAAGGCAAAAATTAAACGTGTATGGATAGATTCTCAAACAGAAGAAGAAATATTAAGAGGAATAAAAGAGGCAAAAGATGCTTGTCAATACGATAGTCTTTCAGATTCTGCATATTTAAGAGCAAAAGAGGATTATTTAATAGGAATCAATTTTTCAAGGCTTTTATCTATAACACAAGGGAGAAGAGTTGCAAAACAAGTAAATGAAGAAAGAACATCAATTGCAATAGGTAGAGTAATGACTTGTGTTTTAGGAATGGTAGTAGAAAGAGAAAGAGAGATTAGAAATTTTGTTAAAACAAAATATTATAAAATAATAGGTACATTTGGCAAAGAAGAAAATAGCATAGAAGCAGAGTGGAAAACAAGCGAAAAATCAAAGGTTTATCAGTCGAATAAGCTATATAACGAAACAGGATTTAAAAATAAGCAAGATGCAGATGAATTTATAGACTATTTAAAAAATCAAAAAGCGATTGTATCAGAAGTAAAAAAATCTAAACAAAAAGAAAATGCACCACTATTATTTAATCTAGCTGAAATTCAAAATGAATGTTCAAAGAGATTTAAAATAAAGCCAGACGAAACTCTAGAAATAATACAAGAGTTATATGAAAAAAAGCTCGTAACATATCCAAGAACAGATGCAAGGGTATTATCAACTGCAGTTGCAAAAGAGATATCTAAAAATTTAAATGGAATTGCAAAAGGTTTTAAAGATGCAGAAATACAGGGCTACATATCAAAAATGGTAGAAGAAAAATATTCTACAAATTTATTAAAAACAAAATATGTAAATGATAGCAAAATTACAGACCATTATGCCATAATTCCTACAGGACAAGGCTTTGAAAACTATGAGAAACTTGCAAATTTGCAAAAAGATATATATAAAATAATTGTAAAAAGATTTTTAAGTATATTTTATCCTCCAGCTGAATTTAATAAAATTTCATTAACTATTGATGTTAATAATGAACTATTTACAGCAAGCGAAAAAATATGTATAAAGCAAGGATATTTAGAAATTTTAAAGCCTAA
>CANRGU010000017.1 GCA_947630255.1 uncultured Clostridia bacterium
GCACTACATGTGTCATCTTTTTAATTTTTTAACAGTAAAAATTTTAACAAAAAATTATAAATTTGTCAAACAAATTATTTATATAACTTTCAATCAATGAAAGCATCTGATGGTATACCATACCTTGATAGATACCCATTCTTATAATTTATGTTGTCTGTTACATCTTTAATTACCCAATCAGGTGTATTAAATTCTTTGGCTTTTTTTTCATCCTCAAATTCTATTTCTAAATAAGCTAGTCCTTCTAATTGATCATGGAAGATATCTATCTCATAAATTTCACCATTATATTTTATTTGATATCTTGTTTTATGAATAGAATTTCCCTCTTGCTTTTTTAGTAAATTTTTATATTCATTTTCTGTTATGTAATATTCTTTTTCTTCCCTTTTTAAACCATCCACAGACATATTTGATTTTATAGTTAGTATGTATTGACTGCCGTTATCAATATTTCTTACTCTAATTTCTGGAGAAAAATTCAAATATGTTTGAACAATATCAATTTTAATAGCATTATTTAGATTTAATGGAATATCCTTTGCTCTTATTAACCATTTTCTCTCTATTTCTTCTTCTGCATCTGCAACAACAGTATATTCCTTAAGTATTAATACTATATTTATTAATATAGAAATAAAAGCAATAATTATAAGAAAAATAAATACAAATTTTTCCTTCATAATTCCTCCATTATACTGTGTAATCTTTTATTTGTGCACGTACACACTTTTCCCATTATATTTAATAATATCCATTCTGCCACTACTATAATAATAATATTTACTATTTTTAAGTACTAATTCGCCAGCAAAATAACATGCTCCAAATATAATAATTCCTATTATAATAAATGTGATTATTTTCTTGTAATTTAACTTTTTTCGATTTATGATAATTAAAACTAAAGTTAACAATATTGGGAATAAATATTGTATCCATTGCCAAATTGTAAGGAATATTCCTATTCCATAACTTACAGTCTCATATGACATTTTTTTAGGCAGAATTGCATAACTTTTTTTGCAAGCAATACATATTAATAAAATTATAAGCATTGAAAAAATCAATTTGAATTTCTTATTAAATTTTATCATAAAATTACCTCTCTATAAATTATTATATTCTTACGTTCTATAAAATTATATTATAATTCAATTTTAAAATCAAGTTTAACTTATCCATACATCCTATACAAAAAGCACTCTTTTTCATGTGAATTAATAACTCCTATTGCTTGTAAATAAGAATATATAATAGTACTTCCGACAAATTTCATTCCCCTCTTTTGTAAATCTTTGGACAAATTATCTGATAAATGATTTGTAGTTTTATCTATTTCATAAATAATTTTACCGTTAGTAAATGTCTTTAAATAGTTATAAAATGAGCCAAATTCATTTTGTATTTTCTTAAAAATTTTACTATTATTTATAGTAGCATTTATTTTTAGTTTATTCCTTATTATTTTTTCATTTTTTAATAATTCTTCTACTTTCATATCACTATAACAACATATTTTATCTATATCAAAATTATCAAATGCTTCTCTAAAGTTTTCTCTTTTATTAAGTACACACTCCCATGAAAGTCCAGCTTGAAAAGACTCTAATATAAGCATCTCGTATAGGTATTTATCATTAAAATTTGGTCTGCACCACTCATTATCGTGATAGCTAATATATTTAGGATTTTTTAAATTACACCATTTACATCTAATCATATTACTTCTCACCTATTATACAAAAAAGTATTAACGATATTATATCCTCTTTTAATCTTGATATATAATATCACAATTATTTATTAATTAACAAGCCTTCATTTTATACTGCAAAGCCAATTACTCTTTTTGCTTTAACATCTGGTGTAATAGAGGCAATTGCATTTTCAACATCAATTTTATTAATATTATTTATTGATTTGCTATTTGTTTTAACAATTCTGTCTGCTTGTTCGAACTTAATTTTTTCAAATAAATTTCTTACATATCTACCATTTCCAAAATCATCTATATTTTTTGCTTTACTAAAATTATCTAGAAGAATTTCAGTACATGAGGAAGCTAGTTTATAATGTTCTTTTTTGCATAACTCTGTAAAGATAGATAATAGTTCTGTTTCATTATAATCTGGAAAGTTAATAGTAAATTGAATTCTGCTTTCAAAACCAGGATTTTGTTTTAGTAGTTGTTTCATTTCATTAGTATATCCAGCGAGTATAATGCAAATTTCATCTCTGTGATCTTCCATTTCTTTTATTAATGTAGCTATGGCTTCATCTTCAAAACTGCCCTTTTCATTTGCAATTAAACTATATGCTTCATCTATGAAAAGAACTCCGCCTATTGCCTTTTCTACTGTATCATGAACTTTTTGAGCTGTCCATCCTACATATTTTGCAACTAGATCTCTTCCATGAATTTCAACAAAATCTCCACTTCCACTTAATATTTTTTCTTCTTCAAATAATTTTCCAATTATTCTTGCTATACTGGTTTTTCCTGTTCCTGGATTTCCAGTAAAACACATGTGTAATGTTGGCATTTTTCCTCTTTCTTTATTTATTTTGATGTAATTAAGTATTTTTTTCATTTGTCCTTTAATTTCATTTAGTCCTATTAGTTCACTAAGTTCTTGCTTTGCGTCCTTTTCTTGTTTTTTAGATTTATTTGAAGAAGTTCTTTTGGATTTATTATTCGTAAATGATTCTTTTGTTTTAGTTAGCATTTGTTTATCAATAAAATCTAAATTTTTACTTTTGCACTCTATTAATATTTTAATAGTCATGTTTTTTAAAGTCCAAAATGGAACATCTGCAAAATCTTTTAAATCTTGCTTTTTATATTTTAGATTATTGGCCTCGAATTTGTTTTTGCAGTACATCAATTTGTCTTCTAAAGATATTTTTTCAATAGTCATTCTCCAAGTTGCAAGTTCTCCAAGTTCTGCATCAGTTTCTCCTTCACAAAAATTTGTATCTTCAAAAATAAAAATTTTATCGTTAGAAAGATTAATAACTCTTTTTAAAGTGTCAACTTCATCACTATAATTAATTCTTAATTTTCTTTCATTAATTATAATTATACTTTCATCAATTCCACTGATTTTATCAAATGGACAGTCCATTCTGCTATTTACAATTTTATCTAAACAGCATATTTTGTCATTTGATATAATATTATATTTAACAAATATTTTTGCACATACCTTTATGAAATCATTTAATAATTGGTAGGAAGAATCATTTCTAATGATAATGTTATAATTACCAAAATCAATTTGACCGTCTTGTTTTAATTTTGTATATAATATCATATCTTTTAAAACATCTTTGTTTTGTACAACACCACATAAGCTATCTAATTCATTTAGTATTTTTTCATCTTCTACATCTAATTTACAATTTTTTAACATAGTAAATTCCTCCTTAATTATATAAAATATTTTTGATGTTGCTATAATATAATATAAAAATTAAAATGAAAATATCGCTGGTCACATAATGCCTATATATATCTGAAATATAGTATAATTTAGTATTTTTTTGTATAAAAATGAAGTAACATCCTTTAAAAATTTTAATATTAGTGTTATTATAATAGTAACATTTTTAAAATGATAAGGAGAAAAAAATGATAAATAGAGACTTAAATCCTGATTATTTAAACTCTTTTTTAGACTACAGTATTACGATACTTAACAAATCACCTAATAGTATAAAAGAATATAATTATGATCTTATTAACTTTTTGAAATTTATAAAAATAGAATTTAAATTAACAGATGAAAAAGATTATTCTAAAATTAATGTAAATGATTTGAGTTTAGATGTAATCAAAAAGATAACACTAGAAGACATTCATAAATATATATCTTATATGGCAACAGAACTTAGAAGCAAACCTGCAACCCGTGCAAGAAAAGTTTCTACTATAAGGATATTTTTTAAATACTTGTCTCAAAAAGCTAAATTAATAGATTTTAATCCTGCGCAAAATTTAGAGACACCTAAACTTGGAAAAAGAATTCCAAAATATTTATCATTAGACGAAAGTAAAAAACTTTTAGAAGTAGCTCGGCAGTGAAGAAAATAGAAATTCTGAACGAGATTATGCAATAATTACTTTATTCTTGAATTGTGGAATGCGTTTATCAGAATTAGTTAATATAAATATAAAAGATATTACTTTTAGTGAAGCTAAACTTAATGTTATTGGTAAAGGCAACAAAGAACGTACTATATACTTAAATAACGCTTGCATATCAGCGATAAATGAATATTTAACAGTTAGGCCTAAAGAAGGAATTAAACATGATTCTAAAGAGGCACTATTTTTAAGCGAAAGACGTGAAAGAATTAGCAATAGAACAGTTCAATTTATAGTAAAAAAAGAGCTTCTAAAAGCTGGTTTAGATATAAATAAATATTCTGTTCATAAATTAAGACATACTGCTGCAACACTTATGTATCAATATGGAAATGTTGATATTCGTGCCCTTCAAGAATTATTAGGACATGAAAGTATTTCTACAACTGAAATTTATACACATGTAGATAATAGTCAAATAAGAAATGCAGTTGAAAATAATCCTCTTGCTAATATACATTAAATAAAAAAAGCAGCTGACTCAAGAGAATCAGCCGAAAAAGAGACTTTAATGAAAGATAGCCTTTTGAAATTAGTCTTCCTCAAAAATAATTATACCGCGCGTGGAAAAATGTGCGTTGGTTGTTTTCTCATTTGCAGAATCAATTACGAAGATTCGCTTAAAATGATATCCTTCTGGGCAAATATTATTGATTTTGTCTATTAGATGCTCCTTCCGATATTCCTTCCCTTTGGAAAAACCAAAGGGAAATACCTTTATTCTGTTCATCGTTTAAAATTTTCCTTCCTATAATGTATAAATAATTAGTCCCTTTTTAATAATGCTGTTTAATCAACATTAACTACTATAATTTTATCATATATTGAAGGCTTTTTCAAGTGCAATGCCCTCAGATACTAGGTATTGCTAGCTATAATAAAATAAAAACAGCTGACTCAAGAGAATCAGCTGAAAAAGAGACTTTTAGTTTTGATATTAATCTTCTTCGTAAACAATTATTCCGCTTTCAGAATAAAAATCTACAAAGGTATCATTGGTTAACTCTGAAATAATAAGTTGTTTAAAATGATATCCTTCTGGACAATCTGTGTTTATTATATCTGAAATGCACTTATCAAGATCGTTTGAGTCCACTGTATGACTAAAATGTACTACTGATATTTTTTTCATGATGTAAATTCCTTTCTGTTATAGCATTTTTAGTCTCTTTTTAAATATGTTTAATTAACATAAATAAATATTATCACAGATTATTTAAAACATCAAGTCCTAATATAAAATAATTAGTTTATATTTTTAATATTTTATGATAAAATATTTCTGTTGAATTTATTTTAAAGGAGATTTTATGATGAAAAATAAAGAAACTATTGTTATTTTAGATTTTTATAGTCAATTTAATCAATTAATAGCAAGACGCGTTAGAGAATGTAATGTTTATTCAGAGGTACTTCCTTATGATGTATCAATTGAAAGAATTAAAGAAATCAATCCAAAAGGAATAATTTTTACTGGAGGACCTGCAAGTGTATATGAAAAGGATAGTCCTTCTTGCGATAAAGAAATATTTAAATTAGGTATTCCTATTCTTGGAATTTGTTATGGAATGCAATTTATGAGTCATTCTCTTGGTGGAAAAGTTGAAAAAGGAACAAAAAAGGAATATGGAGAAACCCAAGTAAATTTAGATACGTCTTCCCCACTTTTTGAAGGCTTTAATGATAAAAACATTTGCTTAATGAGTCATACCGATTTAGTAAAAGAATTGCCTAATGGATTTAGAGCAATTGCTAATACTTCTAATTGTCCTGTTGCAGCTATTGAAAACAAAGATTTAAATTTCTATGGAATTCAATTTCATGCAGAAGTTAATAATACTGTGAATGGAACTCAAATAATAAAGAACTTTTTATACAATATTTGCAGATGTTCTGGCGATTGGGTAATGTCTTCTTTTGTTGAAGAATCTATTAAAAATTTAAGAGAAAAAATTGGAGATAAAAAAGTATTACTTGCCCTATCTGGTGGGGTTGATTCTTCTGTTGCAGCAGTTTTACTTCATAAAGCCATTGGAAAGCAATTAACTTGTATATTTGTAGATCATGGCCTTCTTCGTAAAAATGAAGGTGACGAAGTTGAAAATATTTTTAGAAATCAATTTGATATAAATTTAATTAGAGTAAATGCTGAAGAAAGGTTTTTATCAAAGCTTGCTGGTGTTTCTGAACCAGAAAAGAAAAGAAAAATAATTGGTGAGGAATTTATTAGAGTTTTCGAAGAAGAAGCAAAAAAAATTGGTACAGTAGACTTTTTAGTGCAAGGTACTATTTACCCTGATGTTATTGAAAGTGGTAAAGGAAAAGCAGCAGTTATTAAAAGTCATCATAATGTTGGTGGACTTCCCGACTATGTTGATTTTAAAGAAATTATAGAGCCTTTAAGAGATTTATTTAAAGATGAAGTTAGAAAAACTGGTTTAGAATTAGGAATCCCTGAAATGTTAGTATTTAGACAACCTTTCCCTGGCCCTCGGTCTTGCAATTAGAATTATTGGAGATATAACAAAAGAAAAACTAGAAATATTAAAAGATGCAGATTATATCTTTAGAGAAGAAATTGCAAAAGCTGGGTTAGATAAAGAATTGAACCAATACTTTGCAGTTCTTACAAATTTAAAATCAGTTGGTGTTATGGGAGATTACAGAACTTATGATTATACACTTGCATTAAGAAGTGTTTGTACAACAGATTTTATGACAGCAACTTGGAGTAGAATTCCTTATGATATACTTGAAAAGGTATCAAGTAGAATTGTAAATGAAGTAAAACATATAAATAGAGTTGTATATGATATTACTTCAAAGCCACCTGCAACAATTGAGTGGGAATAAATACAAAAAATGCCGTTAAAGTAGAGAATAATCATTCTTCTCTACTTTTTCTCAATTTTTTTTGTAGTTATGACTTATATGAATTATCAATTTCCTTAAGCATTACGTCGTGTGCTCCACCTTCTGAAATGCTTACATCAGAAACCATTGTAAGTCTTGCAACTTTATGTAATTCTGAAATTGTTGTTGCACCACAGTTGCACATTGTAGATTTTATTTTTGCAACTGTTACATCTAAATTTTCTTTTAAAGAACCAGCATAAGGAATATATGAATCTACTCCCTCTTCAAAAGCAAGTTTATCTTTTGCTTCTCCTCCTAAATCATATCTTTGCCAATTTCTTGCTCTGTTTGAACCTTCTCCCCAATATTCTTTAACGTAGTTATTTCCTACTTTTACAACTCTTGTTGGGCTTTCGTCAAATCTTGCAAAATATCTTCCCATCATTACATAGTCAGCACCCATTGCAAGTGCAAGTGTTATATGATGGTCATATACTATGCCACCATCTGAACATACTGGAATATATACGCCTGTTTCTTCAAAATATTTGTTTCTTTCATCTACTACTTCCATTAAAGCAGAAGCTTGTCCTCTACCAATACCTTTTGTTTCACGGGTTATACAAATAGAGCCTCCCCCTACTCCAACTTTTATAAAATCTGCACCTGCGTCTGCCAAATATCTAAAGCCTTCTCTATCTACTACATTTCCTGCACCGATTTTAACATCTTCTCCATATTTTGCCCTTACGAAATCTATAGTGTTTTTTTGCCATACAGAATATCCGTCAGATGAATCCATACACAAAATGTCTACGCCTGCTTCTACTAAAGCTGGTATTCTTTCTTCATAATCTCTCGTATTTATACCTGCGCCTACTATGTATCTTTTGTTTTCGTCTAATAGAGAATTAGGGTTATTTTTTCTATCTTCATAATCTTTTCTAAATACTAAATATTTTAAATTTCCTTCTTCTGTAAGTATTGGAAGACAATTTATTTTCTTTTCCCAAATAATATCATTTGCTTCTGATAAGCTAATTCCTTTTTTTGCCCAAATTACATTTTCTTTTTTTGTCATAAAATTATCTATTGGATCATCCTGGTTATCTCTTGATAATCTATAATCTTTATTTGTTACAATACCTAAAAATTTACCATTTGCTGTTCCGTCATCTGTGATTATAACTGTTGAATGTCCTGTTTTTTTAACTAATGCTAAAACTTCTTTTAAAGACGTTCCGGATTTTACATTGGAATCGCTAATTACAAAACCTGCTTTATGTTTTTTTACATGATAGACCATTTTTGCTTGTGATTCAATTGATTGAGAACCAAAAATAAAAGCAAGTCCACCTTCTCTTGCAAGTGCAATTCCCATTTTTTCTCCTGAAACTGATTGCATTATTGCAGAAACCATAGGTATATTTGCATAATATTTTGCTTCTTCTCCTTTTTTAAATTTAACAAGTGGTGTTCTAAGTGATACATTTGCTGGAATACATTTTTCTGTTGTTAAGTTTGGCAACAATAAAAATTCATTAAATGTTCTAGATATATCTGGTAATATTTTTGACATTTCTTTTTTCCCCCTTTAAATTTCATTTTTCACTCTTTATTACATTAAAATTTCTATATATTATACAACAAATATTTATTAAATACAACAAAAGCAAGAAAATTTCTTTTCCTGCTTTTTTACATTTTATGCTCTTGGATGAGCTTTTTTATATATATTTTTTATATTTTCATCTTGGAATTGCATATATATTTGTGTAGATGATATATCCGAATGTCCAAGCATTGTTTGAATAGCTTTTAATTCTGCTCCATTTTGTAATAAGTGTGTTGCAAAGGAATGTCTTAAAACATGTGGAGTTATATCTTTTGTAATATGAGCTTGTTCTTTATAGAATTTTACAATTTTCCAGAAACCTTGTCTTGTTAATCTTCTACCATTTATATTAACGAACAATGCTTTTTCTGATTCTGTTTTTATTAATATTGGTCTTGAATCTTCAATATACTCTCTTAATGCTTTTAAAGAAATTTTTCCTAAAGGAATAGTTCTTTGTTTAGTTCCTTTTTTGCAGATTACGTATCCTTCTTCTAAATTAACACTATCTACATTTAATGAAATTATTTCGGTAACTCTCATACCTGTTGCATAAGCAAATTCAAGCATAGCTTTATCTCTAATTCCTTTTAAATCTATATTTTTTGGTTGATCTAATAATAAAGATACTTCTTGAGCTGTTAAAATACTTGGAACTCTCTTTTCTACTTTAGGAGATTGTATTCCTTCTGTTGGATCAGCTTTTACCTTGTTATTTCTTAATAAAAATTGATAAAATAATCTAATTGAAGCTAAATTTCTCGACATTGTAGATGTTTTTTTATTTATATCGTGTAAATATTGTAAATATTCTTTTATTCCTTCTGTTTTTACTTTAGTATAATTTATATTATTATTTTCTAAATAAGTTTTATATTGTAAAACATCTCTTCTATATGATTGTAAAGTATTGTTTGATAATTTTTTATCATTCTTAATAAAGTCCAAAAAACTTTCTATTTGTTTATCCATAATTTAGCTCCTTTCAAATGATGATTATGAATATTTATTATGTATATATTTATATCAGATAAAATTAAAAAAGTAAATACATTTTTTTAATAAATTTCACTTTTGTATTTTACATATATTTTATTAGAAATATGAATATATTTTTAGATACATATGTTTCTATAATTGATGAAATTATTAGCCCAGCTAATATGAATAAAGAAAATATGGTATGTCTTAATATTTCTAATTTTATATTTTCTTTTCTTTTATCTGCCATTATTGAATTGTGAAGTCTCATGCCACTTACGCTAAGGGCTAATATACATGGTATAAATATAATGTTTTGGAGAAAAAGTACTGATAGCAGAAATATTAATCCTTTTCCGCATTCCAAGACTTAATATAATTGAAGAGATAGTATATCCCAAGCAAAAACCTCTAAAGCAAACTGCTAAATAAACGATAGATATACCTATAACAGTTGAGCCCATGAACCACAAAAAGACTGCCAAAAGCACATTCTTTTTTATAGAATCTTTTAATAAAAGAAGAGTATTTATATCTTTATTTTCTTTTAAATCTTGCGTAAAAGAAGATATGTAATTAGTAATTTCAGAAATTTGATTTTCTGAAACATTATTAATAAATATAACGCCAATAATTATTCCTATTAAAAATATAAGACTAACTATTAGGTATTCTCTCAAATTATTTTCTATATGAGAAATTATAATCTCTTTTAGCTTTGAATCTTTTTTTCTTACATATCTTCTGTTCATTATGTACCTCCAAATAGTTTATACATAATGTGTATTCAATATAAATAAAAAAAGAACTATACATTGCTAGATTTTAACTTGACCGTAAACTCCTCCACCACCTTCGTGGATTTTTATTTTTCCTTCTCTTGCAGAAACTATATTATTTGCTACTTTTTCGCCAACAACTGCTTCTATATCATCTTTAGATAATTTGTGTATTATATTCATTTCTGTTCCAAAAGTATCTAATAATTTTTCTATACTTTTCTTTCCTACTCCAGGAATAAAAGTAAGTGGAATTTGGTATATATACTCTGGTCTATTTTTAGGACTTTTTGTATCTTTTTTGTCTTTTATAATTTCAATCCTATCATAAACCCCCATAGTTATATTTTTACTATCACATGTATCACATAAAGTTACAGGAGCAGTGCCTTCTATGTTTTTACCACATACTTCACAATATGTTCTATGATATTTACCAAGCTTTGGATCCATACCGTAATTTGCAACTATTTTTCTTCCATCTTCATTTTTAAGAGCTTTTACTAACTCTTTAAAACTTATATCTTCTACTAAAATTTTATTATATTCTCTTGCAATTTTAGGTAATGAATGCGCATCAGAATTCGTTATAAAGGTTTTTTGTTCCAATTCTGATATTTTATCTGCTAAAGAAGTATCGGCGCTTAAACCTAATTCTATCGCTAATACTTTACCATATTTTTCTTTAAATACTTTTTCTAATCTATCAGTACAATTTCCATAAAAGCTTTTATGTGGTGTAAAGCAATGTGCCGGTATTAATATTCCGTTATATTTTTCTACTATATCTATTAAATCATAAGCTGAAATATCTGCCCTTTGTGAACTAAGTGTTATATTTTTTATATGTGTACTCATTTCTTTAGAAAAGCCTTTAATATCATCTAAATGTGGAAAAAAACAAATATTATGAGCACTACCTACATGACCATTTAGACCATCTTCAGATGTTTCTATTTCACTTCCAAGTATTATACAAACTTTATCTTTATATATTATTCCGCCATCTTTAATTTCGTAGGCATCTCCGGTTTTTAAAAAGTTTTCAATATCTTCTATAACATAAGGTGAAGCACAGTCTATTATTCCTACAATATCTATTCCTTTTCTATCTCTACATTCTTTTGCTATATTTGCAAAATTTAAACTCCTTGCTGCCGTGATTTTTATTGGTTTATTATTTTCATTTCTTCCTATGTGCACATGTAAATCTGCGAAAACTTCGTACATTTTATTACTCCTTTAAAAAAGAGCAAGTTTAATAACCCGCTCTTTAGATTATTTATTCTTCTTTTTGAGTTTGTCGTTCAGTGTTACTTTTGACACGATTAATTTCTTTTTCTATATATTCTAATTTTTCTTGCATATAAATTTTAAATTCTGGAAATGAAGTATCATTTACTTTATCTTTTAACCTACCCAAAATACTTACATCTTTTTCTCCTAACATGGTACTGGTATCTCCTTTATAATATTTATAAAATTTTTAAATTCTGGAAGGTATCTATTAGTTAATCCTTTTAAATTTCTATGCTCTAATAAAACTAATGCTTCATCAATAGGAAATCCTCTTCGCTCAGGTCTGTCGAGCATCATTCCTCCAAATTGATCTACTAATTCTAATATATCTGCTTCCTTTTCTCGTTTTAAATCATTGTTATATCTATTATGTTGCATACATATCGTACAAAATTTATCTGAAAATCCTAATTTGCTTAGATATTCTGCACTTTCTTTTGCATAAGTTTTTATTGACTGAATATCTTGAAAATTATTAACCTTTTTGCAAGAATACAATAAAGAAGCAGTTATTAATAAATTCTCGTCTACATCTATATCCATTGTTTCAATAAATAATTTTGTTATAGCTGTTTTAAACAATACGGTATTATCTAGAAAAATGCCTGTTTTTCTTTGAAAATAATATGCTATTTCTATTTTTTTATCAAAATCAGTTTCAGATAACATATATTCAGCAAAAGTTTCCATAATAATCTCCTATAACATATAATTTATCTTTATACATTAATTATAATCTAAAGGTGAATACTTTTTCAATAATGTCACTCAATTGTAATATTAATGTAATCTTAATGTAATTTTAAAACTAATGCTATATTTATACTATTTTGCTATTTCACTTCTTGCAAGTTCATCACATCTGTTATTGAATTCGTTATCACTATGACCCTTTACTTTTATAAATTTAACTTTATGAATTTTTGTTAATTCATATAATTCTTGCCATAATTCTTTATTTTTTACAGGTTCTTTTCCAGATGTTTTCCAATTATTTTTTATCCAGCTATATATCCAGCCATTGTTAAATGCGTTCACTACGTAAGCACTATCACTATATACCTCTACCTCACATGATTTTTTGAGAGCTTTTAAAGCCTCTATAACAGCGGTTATTTCCATTATATTGTTAGTCGTATCTTTTTTTCCTCCGCTTATTTCTTTTTTTATATCGTTAAACATTAAAATTGCGCCCCAGCCACCAGGACCTGGGTTTCCGTGAGCATGCTCCATCTGTATATATTGTGACTTTATCCATATTAATTCTCCTTTATGTTAATTCATCAAATGGTCTGTTCCATTTTGTTGAATTTTTTTATTGTTTATGATATTATATCAGTAAATTAAATTATTTTTCAATATTTAGGAGTAAAGATGAGTAAAATATTAGCAATAATTGCAGAATATAATCCATTTCACAATGGACATTTATATCATTTGCAAGAATCAAAAAAAATAATAAATCCAGACTATTCAATTTGTATTATGAGTGGTAACTTTTGTCAGCGTGGTGATACTTCAATAATAGATAAATGGTCTAAAACACAATTAGCACTAAAATATGGCTTTGATTTAGTAATAGAACTTCCTGTAGTTTATAGTATTTCTAGTGCAGAAAATTTTGCTGAAGGTGCAATAAAAATTTTAAATGCCTTTGATAACGTTGTATTATCATTTGGAAGTGAATGTGGAAATTTAGAAATCTTAAATGATATCGCTAATGTTTTATGTGAGGAACCTAAACAATTTACTACTATATTAACACATGAATTATCAAAAGGTTTATCATATCCTAGTGCAAGAGAAAATGCTCTACTTCTTTACTTAAATGACGTTAGAAAATATTCAAATATTTTATCAAATCCTAACAATATACTTGGAATAGAATATTTAAAGGCAATTAAAAAATTAAAAAGTAAAGTTGAACCTTTTACTATTAAAAGAATTGATGATGGTTATAATAGTTTGAATTCAAATAATAAATTCGCAAGTGGACTAGCAATTAGAAATATGTTAAAGAACAATATGAATGTAGAAGAATTTATGCCTTATCCTACTTATAGTGCTCTTCAAGATAATCTTAAGCATAGCAAAATAATTAATGATATATCTGTTTATGAAAAAGAAATAATTTATACATTGAGAAAGATGAGTACTAAAGATATTGCTAAACTTCAGGATGTTACTGAAGGATTAGAGTATTCAATTAAGTCTACATCTTCTTCTTGCAATAATTTAGATGATTTAATTAATACAGTAAAATCAAAAAGGTATACTCGTTCACGATTACAAAGAATTTTACTTTATTCTTTATTGGATATAACAAAAAAAGATATTCAAAATTCATATAAGGTTAATCCATATATAAGGGTATTAGGAGTAAGCAAATATGGTAAAACACTTTTGTCAAAATTGAGCAATCCTAAATCTAAATATCCTGTAATAACATCTGTTAAAAAATTTTTGGATGATAATAATAATAAAATATTAAAAGATATGCTTGAAAAAGATATACTTGCATCTAATATATATACATTGGGTTATGAATTCGACTCAAAAGCAAACTTAGATTACACTAAAAAA
Organism: uncultured Clostridia bacterium; assembly: GCA_947630255.1. Classification (GTDB taxonomy): domain Bacteria; phylum Bacillota; class Clostridia; order TANB77; family CAG-508; genus CAG-452. The sequence continues at coordinate 14,267 of CANRGU010000017.1, forward strand.
TTAATATTAAATTAATAAAAATGGACCTAATTCCATATAGTTGGAAATAATAGGTCCATTTTTCTTCTTTATTATTCATCCCAGTTATGATATACATCCATTACATCATCTAAATCTTCTAAGTTGTCTATTAATCTTTGCATTCTTTCGCTTCCTTTTTCATCTAGTGCTATATATGAAGTTGGTATCATTTGTACTTCTGCTTGCTCAAATTCAATATTTTCTTTTTCTAAGGCTTCTCTTACTGCTGTGAAATCTGCTGGATCTGTTGTGATTTCGTAGCATTCTTCTTCTACATTAAAGTCTTCAGCTCCATTATCTAATGCTATTAACATTAATTCGTCCTCAGATAAAGTTGTTTTTGTTTTATCGATTATAATTACCCCTTTTTTATTGAATAAGTATGATACACAACCAGTTGTTCCTAGGTTTCCACCTGCTTTATCAAAAACATGTCTTATGTCTGCAGCTGTTCTATTTTTATTATCTGTTGAAGCATTTACAATAACTGCAACACCATTTGGTCCATAACCTTCGTATGTAATTTCTTCATAATTTTCATTACTTGCTGATGCTTTTTTAATTGCATTATTTATTGTATCATTTGGCATATTTGCTGCTTTACATTTTGCTATAACAGCTTTTAATTTTGAGTTACCAGATGGTTCAGGTCCACCTTCCTTAACTGCTATTAATAATTCTCTTCCAAGTTTTGTAAATATTTTTCCTCTTGCAGCATCTGCTTTTCCTTTTTTGGCTGCAATGTTATGCCATTTGCTGTGTCCTGACATGTGTATTCCTCCTTTAAATTTAACTCATTTAATTCAACTTTAAATATTTTATCATACTTTAATTAATTTGTGTAGTGTTTTGCTAAATTTTATTTTTAAATACCCATTATGTTATACCCACTATCGGCATATATAACTTGACCTGTTACAGCATCTGACATGCTACTTAATAGAAATGTTGCAACATTTCCAACTTGCAGAGTTGTTACATTTCTATGCAATGGAGCTTTTTGTTCAACTACTGTTAATATCGAACTAAAATCTTTTATACCTTTTGCAGATAAAGTCTTTATTGGTCCTGCTGATATTGCATTTACTCTGATTCCTGTCTTTCCTAAATTTTCTGCAAGATATCTAACGCTTGATTCTAATGCTGCTTTTGCAATACCCATTACATTATATCCTTCTAAAACTTTAGTTGAACCATAATAAGTAAGAGTTACTAAACTTGCATTTTCGTTTAGCATATCTAATTCCTTTGCTATTCTTGCAGTAAGTACAAAAGAATATGCACTTACATCATTTGCATGACTAAAACCTTCTTTGCTAGTATAAATAAAATCTCTGTGTAAATCTTCTGTGTTTGCATGAGCAATAGCGTGGACTATTCCATCTACTTTTCCATTTTCCTCTTTTATTTTTGTAAATACTTCTTTAACTAATTCGTCTTCTGATGCTCCATCTAATACATAACTTGTGCTATCTTTAAATTCTTTGGTTAATTCTTCTATTTTGCTTTTGTTTTCTTCTCCCATATATGTAAATATTAGCTTTGCTCCATTTTCATAAGCTGATTTTGCAATTCCATATGCTATACTCCACTTATTTCTAATCCCCATTATTAATATTTTTTTACCTTGTAACAACATTTTTTCCTCCTCCTATATTTATAAATTCACCCATATTTCTGAATTTTAAATATCTATCTTCTACAATTTCTTCTAAACTTTTGCCACTCATTTCGGAAATAGTAGATTTTATTTCTTTTCTTAAATTCTGAGATATTTTTCTAAATGATTCTTCTTCGTCTCCTTTTGGTTCTTTTATTATCTTATCTATTACGTTTAATTTATATAAATCTGTTGCAGTAAGTTTCATTTTTTCTGCCGCTTCTTTAGCCCTTGAAGCGTCTTTCCATAATATGCTACTAAATCCTTCTGGCGAAAGTATAGAATATATTGCATTTTCAAGCATAAATACTTTATTTGCAACTCCAATTGCAAGAGCTCCTCCGCTTGAACCCTCTCCTATAACTATTGCAATTATTGGAACTTTTAATTTTGCCATTTCAAACATAGATTTAGCAATTGCTTCACCGCTGACCTCTTTCTTCCGCTTCTATTCCTGGATATGCTCCTTTTGTATCGATGAATGTAATTACTGGTCTTTTAAATTTTTCTGCTTGTTTCATAAATCTTATTGCTTTTCTATAACTTTCAGGATT
>CANRGU010000018.1 GCA_947630255.1 uncultured Clostridia bacterium
GCTCTCCTCATTTTCATTTCTGCATCTTTTTTTGCTATATCGCGTCTTTTATCATATAATTTTTTACCTTTTCCAATACCCAATTCGATTTTAACTAAATTTCCTTTAAAATACATTGAAAGTGGAACAAGAGAATATCCTTTTTGTTTTATTAAACCTACTAATTTATTTATTTCTCTTTTATTTACTAACAATTTTCTATCTCTTAAAGGATCTTTGTTATATATATTTCCAAATTCATATGGACTTATATGTAAATTATATATGAATAATTCTCCATTTTTTATACCAGCATAACTATCTTTTAAATTAGCTTTACCGTTTCTAACAGACTTAATTTCTGTTCCAGATAGCACTATGCCTGCCTCAAGGGTATCTACTATTGAATAATTATGCCTTGCTGTTGGATTTTTTGAAATTATTTTGGCCATAATAAATTAACCTCTTTAAAATATATTTTTTTAATTATATCATAAAAAACAAATAAAACATATAAATAAGATAAAAAAATAGAAAGCATTTGATACTTTCTATTTTTCAAATTAATGTTTATCATTTTGATAAGCATAATACCAAACTACACCAATTATTACAGCAGCAGCTACTGCAACAGCAACCCAGGTCCATATTGTAGCATTCATAGCAGTTTCTGTTATTGAATCTTCTGCAGTAGTTCTAGTAGCTGTATAACCATCATTTCCTGCATTTCCCATAGAATCTGCTCCATCCATAATAGCACCACCAATATCACGAGCACCATTTTCGATTGTATCTTCGGCAGTTCCAACAGCGTTTCTTGCATCTTCAGCAAGATTTTGAGCACCATTTACTACGGTATTAGTTGCTCCGTTGGCAGCATTTTTTACATCATTTCCAGCATCAGTTGCAAAACACATAGTGCTTATGGTTATAATAATCAAAGCCACTAAAAATAATATAATAGATTTTCTTTTCATATAAATTACCTCCTAAACTTTATTGCTAAAAAACCTATTTATATTATTTATAATTTATAAAAAAATATTCATAAAAAAACAACTTTTGCAAATTTTATGCAAAAGTTGTTAAAAATTTTTTTATTTAAGCCTAATTAAAATTGCAATGGCAAGTAAAATTAATAAAATACCTATTACTATTATTGCTATTGATAAAATGTTTTCTACTGTAAAGAAATTATCTTCTTCGCTTGTAGTAATAGAAGTTATTCTTGGAGTTTCATCATTGGTAGAAACATTTTCATCTGATACGTTGGTATTATTTGTAGTAAAATTATCAACTTCATCATCAACAGAGTTATTATTTACATTCGAATTTTCATTTATTGAATTGTAGGGTTGTAGATTCATATCTATATTTGAAGCATCAACAGTTGTAAAAAATAACAAAATTAAAATTAGTAAAAACATATAGATTTTAAATAATTTTTTCATATGTATCCTCCTTATATTTATTATCTATTAATACTATTATCATACACAAAAATCAAGTATTTGTCTATAAATTTTATCATATTTTAAAAGAGAATTAAGTTGTTTAAAACTATTGTCGAAATATGATAATATTTTATTGAATTTTAAATTTTGTAGTGATAAAATAAAATTATTAAAATATTTGATATAAAATTGAAAGAGAAGAAGTAATTATGAGGGAAAAAGTAGTTATATTTGTTTCAATTTTGCTAGCTATAATGGTATTTTTTACAGTTTGTGCAACTACTATGATAGTAATAGATAAAGAAAAAGTAGTGCAAACAGCCACCAGTACATTGAATGACTATAATACAGAAAAAGAAAAACCTATTAATGAAAATATAGAGACTAATAATATTAAGAAAAACGAAAACAAAAAAACGACTCAAACTGAAAATAAAATTATTAATGATAAAGCTAAAGAAGAAACAAAAAATAAAAAAGAAGAAATTTATAAAGCAGTAGATGAAAAAGTTTATGCAATTACAACAGTTCATATAAGAGAGAAAGATGATACAAAGAGTACTATACTTGCTACAGTTAATTTAGGAGATGTTTTGCAAAGAGTTGCTGTTGGTAGTAATGGTTGGAGCAAAATAAAATATAATAATGTAGTTGGATATATTTCAACTCAATATATATCAAAAGAAAAGCCACCAGAGAAAGAAAAAGTAGATATTAAGATAAATACTGAACGAAAAATAGATCCATCAAAACCAATGGTAGCATTGACTTTTGATGATGGACCAAATCCAAATTCAACACCTAGAATTTTAGATGCTTTAGAAAAAAACAAATGTGTAGCAACATTTTTTGATTTAGGTACATGTATGAGTAAATATCCAGATATTACAAAAAGGGAAGAAGCAATTGGATGCGAAGTAGGTTCACATACATATGGACATAAAAATTTAGATAATTTATCAAAAGAGCAAATATTAGAAGATATAAAAAATGCTGAGATTGTATATAAAAATACATTAGGACATGATTTAACTTTGGTAAGACCACCATATGGAAATGCAAATAGTACAGTTAAACTAGCATTAAATTATCCACTAATAAATTGGGATGTAGATACAGAAGACTGGAAAAGCAAAAACAAGGATAGTATAATAGATCAAGTAAATAAAACAGAAAATTTAGATGGAAGAATAATATTAATGCACTCAATTTATAATTCAACTGCTGATGCTGTTGAAGAATTGATACCACAATTATTAAATGAAGGATACCAGCTTGTTACAATATCAGAACTTGCCAAATATAAAAATATTGAATTAAAAACTCATACAGCATATTGGGGATTTAAATAAAATTAAATTCAAAGGAGAAATTTGTATGTGTAAAAATGTAAAATTAATTATTATTACTGTTATTTCTGTGTTACTATTAATAGCTTTTTCTTGTAACTCTTATGCAACTAATTTAGATTACGATGTGATGGAATTAAAAGAAAAAATTGATAGTATTAATCTTAATGATATAAAAAATTCAGAGGATTTAAAAAATTATTTTTCAAACAAGCCAGATATTAATGAAGCTGATATAGTAGAAGTATATACAGAATTAACAGAAAAATTTTCTAATCAAGATATTGCGAATATGATAGAAGAAAACAAGGAAATAATATTAGAAAAGTCAAAAGTAGACGAAAAAGTTTTAGATACAGCAACTACAGTTTTAAATTCATTAGATACAGAAACAACAAAGCAAATATTAAAAGAAGATTTAAATATAGAAGAGATAAAACAAAAATTAGATAATGGATACACTTTAAATCAAGTAATTCAAGAATTAGAAGATGAACTTCCAGTATCAAAAGTAGCTTCTATTAGTTTTAAATTATTATTTGCATCTAGAATTGTTAAAACAGTCCTAATAGTATCATTTGTACTATTAATATATAGAATAATGATTAGATGGATAGTACTTAAAAAAGCAGGAAAACATGGCTGGGCAACTTTAATACCAATTTATAATGAAGTTACATATCTAAAAGTAGCTGGAATCAGTCCATGGTGGATTTTAATTAATCTAATTCCAGTAGTAGGATGGGTAATTTATGGAATAGTAGAAATTGTATCTAGATTTACACTAGCATATTCATTTAAAAGAGGTATGGGATTTGGACTTGGATTAGTATTTCTAGCAATTATATTTGAATCTGTATTAGCATTTAGCAAAAATATTAAATATGTTGGACTCGATGAAGTTGAAGAATAGGACATAATAATTACAAAGCAAAAATAAGGTGAAACTATGAGCAAAACAGGCAATATTATAAACTTTTATATATTAGCAAATAAATTAAAAGAAAAAATCAGAACAGGCTGGGTAGAAGTAAAAATTAATAAGGATAGGCTAGAAAGTGTGGCAGAGCATATATATGGTACTTTAATTTTATCAATTGCAATTGATAGTGAGTACAATATTGGATTAGATATGGAAAAAGTATTAAAAATGCTAACACTTCATGAATTAGAAGAAATCCTAATGCCAGACTATACTATTAGATCTGGGATAACACCAGAAGAAAAAATAGCTAACGGTAAAAAATCAGTTAAGCAAGTAATAGGTGGATTAATAAAAGAACAAGAAATCGAGAATTTGCTAGATGAGTTTAATGAAAGAAAAACAAAAGAAGCAGTTTTTTGCTATCATGTTGATAAATTGGAATGTGATTTTCAAGCAAAACTATATGATTTAGAGGGCGCATTTAGCATAGATGAAGCCAAAAAGGATGTACCATATTATGGAGAAAGAGGCAACGAAATAGAAAGTATAGCAAAAAATGCTAGCGATTTTTGGATAGAGTACGACAGAGAAAAATATAAAGATGATAAAATATTTGAGGACTTATTAAATGAAATTCAAAGTTTGAAATAAGTAAATTAAAATATAAGGATAAAGGAAGGAAAGTAAAAAGCAATTTACTTTTCTTTTTTAATGTAAAAACATGTTTACAAAACATATTTTTTTGCTATAATAGAAATGAAAGAAGGAAATACAATGAAAGTAGAAGAGTTCTTTAATAAAGAAGATGAAGAAATAGTTAGTTTTGATTTTTCCGATGAGGTATTAAGAAACAAAAGAGTAAGAGGTGATAAATACAAAACATTAAAAGAAGAGTATTTGAACAAGAATACCGATACTTTTAGAAAATACATATTATACAAAAAAAATTTTAATAAATGTGATCCAGACACTAATGGTGGTTTATTAAAAGATATATATGAAGAAGTATGGAATGATAAAATAGATAATAAAATATTAAATAGTTGTAGTAGTAATAGTAAAACAAAGTATTATTCAGATACTATGACAAGTATCCAAAATTTATTAAGTAATTATTATATTAGCTTGTGCAGTGATGAATGGGATGATTATAAAAAAGAGCATAGTGATGTTCAATATTTTAGTATTGAAACATTTAAAGAAATGTTTGAAAATGATAAAAAGTATCCTAAATTTAAGAAAGCTTTTGAAAATGAAAAAGTGAGAGAATTTGTTAAGCACTATCATACTTTAGGAAATTATATACCTGTTCCTTACGGATTTAATAGGGCTCGTTCTGGCTCATTTGCTAGTCATGATATGTGGGATATCACTTTAGAAAAAATTAAAGAGTACTATCATATAAGAAAGCAAAGCAAAGACGTTTCTAAATCTTTAGAAGTTATTTTAGAACTGCTACATATGAAAGATACTATTAATAAAACAATTAACTGGTTAGATAGTTTTGGCTCGTGGGAAAATTTTGTTGATAAAAATTTTTTAATGGAAGATGGTAAAAATAAAAACTATGTTGATAAAAGTTATAATATTATAAAATTAGCTAATCATCACTTTTCTGATCCACAAATAAAGTCAGATGAATATTTAAAATATTTTGAAGAATCAACAAAAATAATAAAAGGAAGAACATTAATTATAAAAGAATATTATAAAAACAAATTAAATAAATAATATTAAGTTAAAAAGACTTTACTTATATAAAATAAATGATACCATAATATTATTTTTTTTCGCTGGTCTTACTTTTCTAAATGGTAGATTAAAGAAAGAAAACAAAGATAATTTTTTAATTGAAGTTTAAATGAAAGGAGAAATTTATGAGTAATATTTATAGTAAAGAAAATTTAGAAAGTCTAGTTTTTGATTTAATAAAATATTTGTATCGTACTAAAGATTATAAGGATGAAAAATTATCTAATAATGTTTTAATTTATAGTATGGATAAACTTTATTATGTTTCTGATGAAAAGCATAATTTCATGTTAAAAAATATTCCAATTTGCATTGAAGAAAATATTAAAATGGAAGAATATTTTGAATTTTGTAATACTAAAACTTTAGCACTTTCTATGGATTCTACTTTATGTGAATATTTATATTATGGGGATTTTATAGGTGCTGAAGAAGTTCAAAAGAAAGTAAAAGAAATTTTTGAAAAACATGGATTTTATTATGATTTCGGAAGTAGTTGGTATTTATATGCAGAGCCAATAAATAAACTACAATAAATAAACTAAACTATAAGAATATGAATCAATTGACAAATATAATTTAATAAAAAAATACAAGATATTTCATGTACCTTGTGTTTTTTTATAACTAGATGATAAGATTAGTATTAACAAAGATATTTCAACATAGTATTATTCAAACAAGAAAACAAAACATAGTATAAAGATAAAAATTTAAATGAAGGAGTTGAATTTATATGAGCAAAAAAACAAAAATACTAATAATATGTGCTATTTTAATTATATTAATGGTTATTGGGATTATAGCAATAAACAAAGCAAATATATTTGGGAAGAAAGCAACAAAATTGGAAGTAGCTGATGGTATTACAGTTGTGCCAACAATGAATGATATAATAACATCAGATAGCAGCTGGTGTGGAACATTTCAATTAGTTTGGAATGATATGAAAAATGAAGTTGTAAAGCAAGATGTTGTATTTAATCCTCAATTAGAAATAGTAGAAAATCTAAATAAAGAAGATTTTAATGAATCAATGCTTTCAGAAGATTATTATTTTAAAATTTATGGATTAAAAACTTTGGAATTAAAAGAACAAATAGAAAATGGAATAAAAGAAAAATTTAATCAAACAAGTGATATAATAGATGATTTTGATTGGTCAGAAGGTGGATTAGATAATCCTAATGTTGCAGATATTAGAAGATATTTTTTCTATACAATGTTATATAGAAAATTTGAATTTTTAAATGCTTTTGATAAATTAGAAAATGGAGAATTTGGAGATAAATATAACAATATAGAATATTTCGGAATAGATAAAAATACTAAAAATTCTGTGGGAAATCAAATTGAAGTATTATATTATAATTCAAAAGATGATTTTGCAATATTAATAAATACTAAAACAAATGATGAAGTAATATTCTATAAGAACCCGACAGGAAATAATTTTAATGAAATATATAAAAATATGAATGATGAATCAAAAAAATATACAGGAAGTAAATCTTTTAAAGATGTAGATGAGTTTAAAGCGCCTAATTTAACATTTAATGAAAAAAAGAATATACAGATTTAGAAGGAAAGCCATTTAAAACTGCAGATCCTATTTATGATACTGGAGAGATAGTAAAAGCATTGCAAACAGTAAAATTCTCTTTGGATGAAAAAGGTGGCGAAATAAAAAGTGAGGCAGGAATGGATGTTAAACTTGATACCGCGGCAGTAAGTTTCCCTGAAAAAGATACACCAAGATATTTTTATGTAGATGATACTTTTGCAATATTTTTAAGAGAAAAAGGAAAAGAAAAACCATATTTTGCAGGAAGAATAGAAGACATAACAAAATTTCAATAAAAATTATATAAGTTATAAATATAGAAAATAGTAGATACGAGGTATTTTATATACCTTGTATTTTTTATAAACAGATGATAAAATTAGTGTTGACAAATATATTTTAATATAGTATCATACAAACAATAGTTCTATACCGGATAACAAAATGTAATATAAAAGTAAAAATAAATATGAAAATAAGAACTAAATTTTTATAAAAAGGATGTGTTCTTATGAAAGAAAAGAAAAATGAAATTATAATATTTGAAAATCAAGATGTTAAACTAGAAGTGAATTTAAAAGAAGACAATGTATGGATTACTGCAAATCAAATGTCAATACTGTTTGATAAAGATGAAACTACTATCAGAAAGCATATTAATAATGTCTTCAAAGATAAAGAATTAGAAAAAGATAACAACACGCAAAAAATGCGCATTGATGGAGTAAAGCAATTAGTACCATTTTACAATTTAGATGTTATTATATCAGTAGGATATAGAGTAAAGTCAAAAAATGGTATTATTTTTAGACAATGGGCGAATAAAATTTTAAAAGACTATATGTTAAAAGGTTATGCAGTAAATCAAAAAAGATTAGAATATTTAGAGAAAACAATAAAATTAATTGATATAGCAAATAGAATAGATGAAAGATTAGAAGCAAATGACGCAAAAGAGATTTTAAAAGTTATAGGTAATTATTCAAAAGCATTAGATTTGCTAGATGATTACGACCATAAAACTTTAAAGAAAATAAAAGGAACAACGGACAACAGAATAATTCAATATCAAGACTGCTTAGATATTATTCATAAATTAAAATTTGTAGAAAAAAGCAATATATTTGGAATTGAAAGAGATAATGGTTTAGAATCAATTATTAATAATATATATCAAAGTTTTGATGGAAAAGAAATTTACAACAGTATTGAAGAAAAGGCATCCAACTTTTTATATTTAGTAGTAAAAAATCATGTTTTTGTTGATGGAAATAAGAGAATAGCAGCAACCTTATTTATATATTTCTTAAATTATTATGATATTTTATATAAAGATGGAAAGCAAATAATCGACAATAATACTTTAGCTGCACTAACTTTATTAATAGCAGAATCAAACCCAAAAGAAAAAGAAGTAATTATAGATTTAGTAATGAACTTTTTAAATGAATAAACTAGACTAGAGGAGGAAAAATGTTCAAATTAGTATCAAATTACAAGCCAACTGGCGACCAGCCACAGGCAATTGAATATTTATCAAATGGAATAAAAGAAGGCAAAAAATTTCAGACTTTGCTTGGTGTAACAGGAAGTGGAAAAACATTTACAATGGCAAATGTTATACAAAAAGTGCAAAAGCCAACACTAGTACTTGCACACAATAAAACCTTGGCAGGACAGCTTTACAGCGAATTTAAGGAATTCTTCCCAGAAAATGCAGTAGAATACTTTGTCAGTTATTACGATTATTATCAGCCAGAAAGCTATATTCCATCATCAGACACATATATAGAAAAAGATTCTTCAGTAAATGACGAAATAGATAAACTAAGGCATTCTGCAACACTTTCGCTGTTTGAAAGAAAAGATGTAATTATTGTAGCATCAGTTTCTTGTATATATGGACTTCGGAGACCCTGAAGATTATGAACTTCTTATGATGTCACTAAGACCAGGTATGAAAAAATCTAGAAATGATATTATGAGAAAATTAATAGAAATGCAATATACAAGAAATGAAATGGAATTTAAAAGGGGAACTTTTAGAGCAAAAGGAGATATACTAGAGATATATCCATCTAACCAAGAAGAGAGTGCATTAAGAGTAGAGTTTTGGGGAGACGAAATAGAAAAAATTGCGGAAATTAATCCATTAACAGGAAAGACAATTGGAACAAGAAACCATGTTTTAATTGGACCAAATTCACACTATGTTGCATCAGAAGAAAAATTAAAACATGCAATAGAAACAATTGAAGAAGAATTGAAGGAAAGAATAGAATATTTTAAAAGTCAAAACAAATTAATTGAGGCTCAAAGAATAGAAGAAAGAACAAATTTTGATATTGAAATGCTTATAGAAACCGGATTTTGCCAAGGAATAGAAAATTATTCAAGACATATAAGTGGAAGAAAACCCGGATCTCCACCATATACTTTATTTGACTATTTTCCAGATGATTTCTTACTTTTTATTGATGAATCACATGCGACAATACCACAAGTAAGAGCAATGCACAATGGAGATAGAGCACGAAAAGAATCGCTAGTTAATTATGGTTTTAGATTACCATCAGCATTTGATAATAGACCACTTAAATTTGAAGAATTTGAAAGTAAAATAAATCAATGTATTTTTGTTAGCGCAACACCTGCAGAATACGAAAAAGAAAAATCAAAAGAAAATATTGTAGAACAAATTATAAGACCTACTGGATTATTAGATCCAAAAATTGAAGTAAAACCAGTGGAAAATCAAATAGATGATTTGATTAATGAAATACGCATAAGAGTCGAAAAAAAAGAAAGAGTACTTGTTACAACTCTTACAAAAAAGCAGGCAGAAGATTTGACTGCATATCTAAAAAATCTTGATATAAAAGTAAATTATATGCACTCAGATATAAAAGCATTAGAAAGAATGGAATTGATTAGAAATTTAAGACTTGGAGAATTTGATGTATTAGTAGGTATAAACCTTTTACGTGAAGGACTAGATATTCCAGAGGTATCACTTGTAGCAATATTGGATGCAGATAAAGAGGGATTCCTACGTAGTGAACGTTCATTAATACAAACAGTAGGTAGAGCAGCAAGAAACGCCAATGGCAAAGTTATAATGTATGCAGATGAATTAACGGAAGGGATGGAAAAAGCAATATCTGAAACAAACAGAAGGAGAAAAATCCAAGAAGCATATAATAAAGAACATAATATTGTTCCACAAACTATTAAAAAATCTGTAAGAGATGCAATAAAAGCTACAATTGTAGAAGATGTGTCATCAAAATACGAAATAGGAAAAGATGAATCAATAGAAGATATAATAAATAAATTAACAGATGAAATGTTAAAGCATGCAGCTAACATGGAATTTGAAAGAGCAGCAGAGTTAAGAGATAAAATTAAAGAATTAGAAGAATTTATTTAAGCATAAAAGGAAGCTAAACCATTATTTGGATTTAGCTTTTCTTTTCATATTATTTATGATATAATAAAATTTGAATTTTAATTTTATGGGGGCAAAAATGAACGATAATATAGTAATAAAAGGTGCAAAAGAACATAACCTTAAAAATATAAATTTAACTATACCTAGAGATAAATTAGTTGTTATAACAGGACTTTCGGGTTCACGGAAAATCTTCACTTGCATTTGACACTTTATATGCAGAAGGTCAAAGAAGATATGTAGAAAGTCTATCTAGTTATGCTAGACAATTTTTAGGCTTAATGGAAAAACCTAATGTAGAATCAATAGAAGGATTATCCCCAGCTATTTCAATAGATCAAAAAACAACATCAAGAAATCCGCGTTCAACAGTTGGAACTGTAACAGAAATATATGATTATATACGTCTTTTATATGCAAGAATAGGTGTTCCATATTGTCCAAATTGTGGTAAAAAAATCGAAAAACAAACAGTAGATCAAATTGTAGATACTCTTATGGCATTAGATTCAGGCACTAAGATACAAGTTCTAGCTCCTGTAATAAGGGGTAGAAAGGGAGAATTTGTTAAGCTACTAGAAGATTTTTCAAAAGAGGGATTTGTTAGAGCAAGAATTGATGGACAAGTTGTTGAACTTACAGATGATTTAGAAATCGACAGAAAGAAAAAACATAATGTAGAAATAATAGTAGATAGATTAGTAATAAAAGAAGATATAAGAAGTAGATTAACAGAGAGTGTAGAGGTTGCGCTTAAATATGCTAACAACATTGTTCTTATTGATATTGTCGGAGACAAGGAAATGATATTCAGCCAAAATTATGCGTGCCCTGACTGTGGTATAAGTTTTGAAGAATTAACTCCTAGAATGTTTTCATTCAATAATCCTTTTGGAGCTTGTCCAAAGTGTACAGGTATCGGATATTTAATGAAAATGGATGAAGATTTAATTATACCCGACAAAAATAAAACCCTTTATGATGGTGTAAAAGCCTTTGGAGCAAGTACAATGAAAAGAGGAGACACCATGGCAAAAATGTATTTTGAAAGCATAGGAAGACATTATGGTGTAGATATAAAAGTTCCAATAAAAAAACTTCCAAAAGAGTTCTTGAATAAAATTTTATATGGAACAGGCGATGAAAAAATAGATTTTGAATATACATCAGCTGCCGGAGTAAGAAAATTTACAGCTCCATTCGAAGGAGTTATACCAACACTCGAAAGAAGATATAGAGAAACTCAGTCCCAAGGTATGAGAGCTTTTTATGAATTATACATGACAAACAGTCATTGCGATGAATGTAATGGGGCAAGATTAAAAAAAGAGAGTTTATCTGTAAAAGTAGGAAGTAAAAATATTTATGAACTTACTAATATGTCAATTGATAAGATAAAAGATTATATATCAAATTTAACATTAAATAAAACTCAAAAATTAATATCAGAGCAAATTATTAAGGAATTAAATATAAGATTACAATTTTTAATAGATGTAGGTCTTGAATATTTAACACTTTCAAGACCAGCTGGAACTTTATCTGGAGGAGAGGCTCAAAGAATAAGGCTTGCAACGCAAATAGGTTCAGGGCTTACAGGAGTGCTATACATATTAGACGAGCCAAGCATTGGACTTCATCAAAGGGATAATGATAAATTACTCGCAACGCTAAAAAAATTAAGGGACTTAGGAAATACTTTAATAGTTGTAGAACATGATGAAGATACAATGTATGCAGCAGATCAAGTAATAGATATAGGTCCAGGACCTGGAGTTCATGGTGGAAATGTTATTGCACAGCGGTACAGCAGAAGAAATAAAAAATGTTGCCGAATCAATTACAGGACAATATTTAAGTGGAAGGAAAAAAATCGCAGTACCAAAAAAGAGAAGAAAAGCAAAGCCTGTATCTATTCAAATTAAAGGAGCATGTGAAAATAATTTAAAAAATTTAGATGTAAAAATACCTTTAGGAGTATTTACATGTATAACTGGTGTATCAGGATCAGGCAAGAGTACTTTGGTAAACGAAGTATTATATAAAAATCTTGCTCAAAAATTATATAAATCTTCTGAAAAGGGTGGAAAATGTAAAGAAATAAAGGGAATAGAGAATATTGATAAAATAATAAATATAGATCAATCTCCAATAGGAAGAACCCCTCGTTCAAATCCTGCAACATATACAGGAGTGTTTGACTATATAAGAGACATATTTGCAACTACTAATGAAGCAAAGCTAAGAGGATATCCAAAAGGTAGATTTAGTTTTAACGTTGCTGGAGGAAGATGTGAGGCTTGTCAAGGAGATGGAGTTCTAAAAATAGAAATGCATTTTTTGCCAGATGTATATGTACCTTGTGAAGTATGTAAGGGAAAAAGATATAATAAAGAAACATTAGAAGTTAAATACAAAGGCAAAAGTATTTCTGATGTATTAGATATGACAGTAGAAGAGGCATTAGAGTTCTTTGCAAATGTACCAAGAATAAAACAAAAAATACAAACATTATATGATGTAGGCCTTGGCTACATTAAACTTGGACAGCCATCTACAACATTATCAGGAGGAGAGGCACAAAGAATAAAACTTGCAACTGAACTATCAAAAAGACCTACAGGAAAAACACTATATATATTAGATGAACCCACAACAGGTCTTCATATAGCTGATGTTCATAGATTAGTAGATATTTTACAAAGATTAGTTGACACAGGAAATACCATACTTGTAATAGAGCATAACTTAGATTTAATAAAAACAGCAGATTACATAATAGATTTAGGACCCGAAGGTGGAGACAATGGAGGAGAGGTAATAGCAGTAGGAACACCTGAACAAATTGTAAAAAATGATAAATCTCACACAGGAAAATTTTTAAAGAAGTATTTAGGGGCCGATTGATTATGTTGACTGCTTAGAATATTTGATGTATAATATAATAAATTTCTGAAAAAGGGAGCTTTTTTATGGAGTGGCAATTTGATGAAAGCAAATTAGAAAACAGAAAGCTGTGTTCAGAATGTGGAGGAAAATGTTGTAATAGATGTGGATGCGCATATTTTCCAAAAGATTTTAAATTTAAATTAAATTTTGAAAATTTGAAATCGGAAATCGATAAAGGATATATAAGCATAGACGCTATTCAATATATTCCTATTTATCAGAAATGTTATGATAGACCTGTATACTATTTAAGGGTCAGAAACGTGACTGATGACACTCCTATAGGAATAGATAAATTAGGCCGCTGTAAATGCCTTGAAGGTGACCATTGTACATTTAAAATTAAGGATAGACCAAGTGGCGGAAAATATTTTGTTCCTTTTTGGAGTGGATGCTACACTCTCTACACCTACCAAGAATTTCTTGATACTTGGATGCCTTATCAAGAGGTTTTAATACTTTTATTAAAGTATTACGAAAAATAAAGCAAAGGTACTAAAAAAACCTTTGCTTTATTTTTAACTTTATTTACAGTTGTTATTTGATTGATTATTATTGTTATTATCAATTCTTTCATTTTTGTTATTATTCTTATTATTGTTTTTATTTTGTTGATTTTGTTTATTTTTATTATTTGACATATTCAAAGCACCTCCAAATTTATTTTACAATTATATTATTAACGAAAAATATAAAAATATTCTGTTAAAAATTTGTTAAAAACAATTTTTTATTATATAATTTTAAAAGTAAAAAATAAATTTAAGGAGAAATTTATGGAAGAATTGGTAAATTTATTAAAAAAAGAAAATAGAACAATTTCTTCAATGGAATCATGTACTGGAGGATTATTTGCAAGTGAGATTACAAACGTAGAAGGTTCTAGTGAAATATTCAAACTAGGCTTAGTTACATATTGCAACGAGTTCAAAGAATATTTTGGAGTGTCAAAACAAACAATAGAAGAATATACTGTTTACAGTAACGAAGTATCAAGAGAAATGGCAAAAGTATCATGCAATATAGCAAAATCGGATATTTCTGTTGGGATAACAGGAATGCTTGGAGTAGTTGACACCAATAATAGAGTAAAAGATATAAATTCAGTTTTTATTTCAATATATGATAAAAAAGAAGATAAATATTTTGATTATAAAATAAAAGCAGTAGGAAAAACAAGACTAGAAAAGAAAAAATATATAATTGATTATTTAGAGGAGCGATTAAATGAAATTTGTAAATGAGAAATTAGAAGAATTTAATAATTATATCAAAAATAAAAAAGTAGCAATAATTGGATTAGGAGTAAGTAATATTCCATTATTAGATTATTTGCATAATTTAGGATCAAAAATTATGGTATTTAATAATAAACCAATAGATAATAGCATCTTAGACAAAATATATGATTATAAAATAGATTATTCTTTTGGAGAAAATTATCTTTCAAAATTAACAGGTTTTGATATTATATTTAGAGCCCCTTCATGTAGGCCAGATTTACCAGAAATACAAAAAGAAGTAGAACGTGGAGCAATACTTACATCTGAGATAGAATTAGTTTTAGAATTGTGTCCAGGAACAACAATAGGAATTACAGGTAGTGATGGAAAAACTACAACAACATCATTAATATATGAAATTTTAAAAGAAGAAAACCTAAACTGTTATTTAGGTGGAAATATAGGAATACCTCTTTTTACAAAAATATGTGAAATGAAGCCAGAGGATTATGTAGTATTAGAGTTAAGCAGTTTTCAGCTCATGACAATGAATGTAAGTCCTAAAATTGCAGTAATAACAAATGTTACACCAAATCATTTAGACATACATAAATCATATGAAGAATATATACAGGCAAAGGCAAACATTTTTAAATATCAAAATGAAGATGATTTATTAGTATTAAATTATGATAACAAAATAACTAATGAATTTGGAAAAATAGCTCCATCTAAAGTTGTATATTTTAGCAGTAAAGAAAAATTAGATGATGGTTTGATTTTAGATAATAACATAATTAAAGAATGTGACGATGGACTTAGAAGACATATATTGAGTACAAAAGATATTAAATTAAGAGGAGTTCATAACTGCGAAAATATTTGTGCAGCAATTGCGGCAACAAAAAATATAGCTTCGATAGATTCGCAAATAAGAGCAATATCAAACTTTTCAGGCGTTAATCATAGATTAGAATTTGTAAAAGAAATAAATGGTGCAAAATGGTATAATGATTCAATTGCATCAAGTCCAACAAGAACAATTGCAGGTTTAAATTCTTTTGATGAAGATATAGTATTAATTGCCGGGGGATATGACAAACATCTTGATTATAGACCATTAGCACAGCCTATTATAAATAAAGTAAAAAAATTAATATTGCTAGGTCAAACTTCAGATAAAATATATCAAGAAGTTACTAAATTGTTAAGCATAGAAAATAAAAAACTCGATATTTTTAAAACTACAACATTAGAAGAAGCAGTTAATAAAGCAAAAGAAGTAAGTAAAAAAGGTGATATAGTATTATTTTCTCCAGCTAGCGCAAGTTTTGATATGTTTAAAAATTTTGAAGAGAGAGGGAACAAATTTAAGAAATTAGTTAATAAATTGTAATTTATGTGTTAGAACGAATAGAGACAAAATTCTTTTGCTTTTTGAAAATAAAAGAATTTGTCTCTATTCGTTTTTTTTACATACAAATTTATAAAAACTTATTGACAAATAAAATAAGATAAAATAAAATAAGAATATGTAAATTATAATCAACATAAAAAATGTGAAAATGCAAAATATAATAACAAATGAAAGAGAGGAAAACACATATGAAAGAAGAAACAAAAATGCGAAAAAAAGTAGGTGCCAAAGGCATAACCCTAATAGCCCTAATAATCACAATAATTGTAATGCTAATACTAGTAGCAGTAACAGTAAGTGTAGCATTAAATGGAGGATTAATA
>CANRGU010000019.1 GCA_947630255.1 uncultured Clostridia bacterium
CTTAATGGAAATGACACTCCTGCTTTTGTTGTAACTGCTCCGCTATCTATTAACTTAAATTTATTTCCCTGATAATCAATTATACTATATCCTGTTATTGCAAAGCCTGGATCAATCCCTAGTATTCGCATCTTCTATTCCTTCCTTGCGTTTTTCTAATTCTAATATATCACTGATAATTTTCTTACAACTTTCTGCTTGTTCTTTATTCATTTCTTGTAACCAAAAGTTGTCGGTAGGTCTTTTTGCCCCGGTTTTTCTTATTCTGTCAAATTCGTCTTCATCTGGATTTAGTTTGATTCTTCTTTTGAAAAAATCAAATAATTCTGGATTTTTATATAAAATATCTGACTGAAATGAAGTTTGTTTTATAATTTCTTCTCCTATGTTATCATTTTTTAAATGGCTAGTTTGAAATCTTGTATAATATGTGCCATCGATTCTTGCTAAAATACCTATGATTTCTTCTTTCCATTTTACTAAAAAATAATTGTCCATATTTTCTTCACTTTCCTTTCTATTTAAAAATCTCTTTCTAAATCTTTGTCTAAACTTTTCAAATATTTTAACTTACTATTTAACTCTTTTCTTATTGAATTTTCATATTTTGTTTGATGAATAGCAGTATAGAATTTATCTAAATTAACATTTAAATCTTCTAAAAATTGCTTATAGTACTCTGGATATTGTTCATGTATATAGTCCACTATATCTTTGCAACTATATGAGACTTTGCCTTGTTTTGTTTTTACTCTCATAAACCCTAGTCCCCAATTTTCTTGCGTTACTACTCCTGGTTTATAATCAATTATATTTACAAATGAAATTGCGTTATCATATAATCCTAGCTGATAATTTTGTGTTTTACTGTCAGATACTAATGCCCAATTATCTGGATGCCTATCAAAGCTATTTGTTATACAATCTAATAATATTGTTTTTACTATATTTTCTTCTATTTCTTTATAATTATCTCCATCACCCATAAAGTTTTTTATATAGCCTAAAAGCTCTTCTATATAAAGTCTGTCATCGTTTTTTTTCATTTCATCTATTGTTATTCCATTATAACGTAAAATTGTTCTTATATCTACCATGTCCTCTTTTTGCTTGTCAACAATGCTATAACTAAGTATCCCTGGATCTCCAAAATGTCTTGTATCATTTATAATATCTATATTTGGAATTCTACAATTAGGTAAAACTAATTTGCCTAATATGCTCCATAGTTTCTCTGCATAAGCACCATCTAAAGCGTCATAGTCAGGTTCTTTATATATTGCTATTCCTTTTTCTGTTATTTTTCCATCTTCATAATCAAAAACCTTTCCCCATCTTGGATTACCATTGCTTCTACCTATGCTGTCTGAATCTATTGTTTTAAAAATAATTCCATTAAAATCTTTAGGAATATTTTTTACAAATTCATCGAATGGAATTTCTTCATGTTTTCTATATAAATAGAAGTTCTTTTTATCGAAAATATTATTTTCCATTTTATTCCTCTCTAAAATATTCATATATTATTCTAAATATTTCTGCTACACTCCACCCTTGAGCTATTGCTCCTTTTGGCAAATAAGGCGATTTTGAATCATATATTTCTGAAATACTTCCTATTGTACCTCTTTCAAACATTTCGTTTGTAAAAGTTTTTCTTGTTGTTTCAATAAATTCTTGTCTTTTTTCTTTCAATATTTTCTTTTTTGTTTTATCTTTTTCATAATCAATTCTGTTATTTAATGTATCAAAGTATAGTCCTAAAAGCCATGGCCATGTTGTTCCTTGATGATAACTTGAATCTCTTTTGAAACCATCTCCTTCATAAACGTCTATATATCCTTTTTCACCTTTTGCAAGTGTCTTTAAGCCATATTTATTAAGTAACTTCTTAGTTACAGTTTCAAACATTTCTTCTGCAATTTTTCCGTTTGGTTCTAAAATAGGATAACTAAGTGCTGTTGCAAATAATTGATTTGGTCTTACTTTGCTATCTCCTATTACATCATATAGGCATTTTTTCTTTTTGTTATAAAAGCTAGTTTCAAAAGAATTTTTACATTTGTTTGCTAATTCTTCATACTGTTTTGCTTGTTTTCTTTTTCCAAATTTATTGCTTAGCTCTTGCATTATTTTTAAACTGTTATACCACATAGCATTTATTTCAACTGCTTTGCCATTTCTAGGAGTGAAACAATAATTTCCATACTTTGCATCCATCCAAGTATTTTGTGTGTTTTCTGTTCCTGATGAAATTAATCCGTCATTATCTAAAAATATATTGTTATCATCTAAATCAATTCCTTTTGTGTAATTATCAATTATTATAACAAGTTTGTCATATATATTTTTTTCAATAAATCTATAATCTTTTGTATATTTTAGATATTTATATACTGCTTCAAATAGTAAGAGAGAACTGTCTACACTATTATATAAAGGTCTATTATCATATCCTGAATATCCATTTGGCACTAATCCAAATTTTATATCTCGGACTATTGTAAGCAAAACTTCTTTTGCTATATCATATCTTTTTGTTGTTAAAAGAAGTCCTTCAAATGAAATTAGGCTATCCCTTCCCCAATCTAAAAACCAAGGGTATCCTGCAATAATTGTGTGAAGTGCAAAGCTTGGTCTGTACACTATAAAATTATCTATTGCTATACAAAAATCTTTTAATAAATTTCTTTTTGTTAATATTTCTTTAGATGCTTTTCCAACATCCTGCTTTTCTTGTAATAAACCTGTTTTATACATTAATTCGTTTATTCTAATTATTTCTTTGTTTATTACTTTTTTTACATTTATTTCTTCTATATTTTCTTCTAATGAGCAGACAAATTCTATTTCCTTTTGTTCATTTTCTGGAACTTCAATTTCATATCTTCCAGGAACTACTAGATTTTCTTCTGGAAAAAATCCTCTTTTTTCTTCTTCTAAATAATACATATTCCTAAAGATATCATTATCATGCTTAATGTAATTTCCATCTGAAATGTGCATATATATTGGATTATTTGAGTTATCATCAATCTCCACTTTAACTTTTTTATCTTTTATAGTTTGTTTTAACATAAATTCGTGGTTTGTTGTCATTGTGTGGAAATCTCTAAAGTTTATAACAGGAGATACTGTAAATTTTGCACTATTTCCTGAGTTAGTTATTCTGTATAAAATGCAAACTGTATTTTTTCCATATTCCATACATATTAACTTTTTTATAATAACATCTTTTATTTTGTATGTAAAAATTGGTATATATTCTTTTTCAAATTCAGTTTGGTATTTAAAGCCTTCAGAAATATAGTCTTTACATATATTAGAATATATGTTATAGCTTGTATTATTTATTTCTATTGATTCATCTAATTTTGATAATATAAGATGTCTTCTAGCAGGAGGGGTAAGTGGTGCCACTAATAAGCCGTGATATTTTCTTGTATTAATACCAAATATAGTTGATGAGCTATATCCTCCTATTCCATTTGTTATTATCCATTCTTTATCTATTCCTTCTTTTAATGGTAAGTTTTTTGTTGTTATTTTCATTTGTATTCTCCTAACAGATTATTTTATTTTTCCTTATTTTTGCTGTATGTTTCTTTTAAGAATCTTTCTTTTTCTCTCTTCTCTTCCTCGTCTATCATTTCTCGTGCTTTTTCGTGTATTCTAATATTTTCTTGTCTTGTTTTTTCGCTTTCTTTTATTGACTCAATTCTATCTTTGTATTTGTTACTAAATTTACTTGTTCTTTTTAGTATTTTTTCTTCTTCTTTTTTATGTTTTTTCTCTTTCTTATATCTTTTTGCCTCTTTTCTTTCTGTTTTTTCCTTCTTGTTTTCTTCTTTTAATTTTGAATTTAATAACATATATTGCTCATCATTGTGTTTATCTTTAAATCTTAAATCACCACAAATTAATTCTATAATTAATTTTGCTGTTTTATCTGGATCATGCCTTATGTAATTTCCTTCTGCTGTAGCAAGCTCGCCTTTTATCAATCTTATTCCTCTACTTCTGATATTTGATGTATCTATGTTTACAATATCTGATCCCATTAAATTATATTTTCTTACATATTCAGGTACAATTTCACCAACATCTGATATACAAAAATCTATTATTCCTTCTCCGCTATGTTCTAATATGCTGTTTATATGATCAGATACCTCATAATCATCAGTTTGTCCTGGTTCTGTCATTATGTTAGATATATATATTTTTAATGCTTTGCTTTCTCTTATTGTTTTTGAAACATTTTTTATAAGAAGATTTGGTATAACATTTGTATAAAGGCTTCCTGGTCCTATAACTATTGCATCTGCATTTTTTATTGCTTCTAATACTCCTGGAGCAGTTCTACAATTTGATGGATTTATATATACTCTATTAATTTTTGTTACTTTGTTAGTTACTGTTTCTGCAATTTTTGTTTTGTCTGTAACTACTGTACCATCTTGCAGTTCTGCACATATATTCATTTCATCTAGTGTTACTGGAAGAACTTTTCCTACCATTGATAGTATGTTACTTGATTTTTCGATACTTTTTGTAAAATCTCCATTTATTTTTTGCATAACGTATAAATAAATATCTCCAAAACTTAAGTTTTTAAGTTTTCCTTCTGCAAATGTATAATTCATTAAATCATTCATGTTATCTGCATTTGTAGAAAGTGCTACTATACTACTTTTTACATCATCTACTGGATTTAAATTTAATTCTTTTATTGATATAGATGGTCTACCATATGCAGATACCGGAACTATTGCAGTTAAATTGCTTGTGTAATTTTTTAGTCCCCTTAATACATTATTTATTCCATTTCCTCCACCTATTACAACAATATTCGGTCCTCTTTCGTATATAGGATTTTTTGAAACTAATTTTTTAAGTTCATTATCATTTTCCGAATTATCTACATTGACATTATTTTTTTCTATTAGTAATTCTAAATTTCTTCTTTGTATGTACACTATTCCTAATACAAAGCAAATAAATCCTACAACAAATGTACCAACTACAAGTAATACATCCAAAAGCTCTAATCTTTCAGATGATAAAATTTTTGAAAAACCAAAACATGTTAGTATTATTCCTATTAATATTAAAAACATCCACCTTTTTATTTTTGTACTATTTTTTAACCAGTTAAAAAAATTTTTCATTTTACTCTTCTCCTATAACTTCAATTTCTAGTTCTATGTCAATATTAAATTTATCATGTACTTTTTGCTTTATTACATCTACAAGCAAAAGTACATCTTTTGCCGTAGCATTTCCTTTATTTACAATAAAACCTGCATGTTTTTCTGATACATAAGCATCTCCTATATTATATCCCTTTAAATTGCATTTATCAATAAGCTGTGCAGTTATATATCCATCTCCTCTTTTAAATGTACTTCCTCCGCTTGGAAAATTTAATGGTTGTTTTTCTTTTCTTGATTTATTATTTTTTTCCATTTCTAACTTAATTTTTTCTTTTTCTTCTGGCTTTAATTGTAAAATAGTTGACACTATTATATCATTTTTATTGTTAAATCTACTACCTCTATATTTAAATTCATGTTCTTTGTTGTTAATTTTATTTAATTGTAAATCTTTATCTAAATATTCAGACCATACTACAATATTTTTAAATTCACTTCCGTAAGCACCAGCATTCATTTTAATTGCTCCACCAATTGTGCCTGGTATTCCGCAAAGCGAATTCTAATCCTGATAATCCTTTTTTATAGGCTTCATTTGCAATTTTTGATAGTAAAACTCCAGATCCTACTTTTACTTTATAATCATCTAAAAAATCAATTTCTTTAAAATCTGGTTTTATAACTATTCCTCTTATTCCTCCGATCTTTCACAAGCAAATTGCTTCCATTACCTATAATTGTAGTTTTAATATTATTTTTTTTTGCAATATCTATTATGAATTTAAGTTCATCTACATTTTTAGGCTTTACAAATATATCTGCTGGTCCTCCTATTTTAAATGATGTGTGCTTGCTCATTGGTTCATTTGCATAAACTTGCTCTTTATTTAATTTTTCTAAAATTTTGTTATAAATTTTATCCATAATTCTCCTATCATTTTTACATATATTTATTCAATATATGTTTAAAATATAAATAATAGTTTATTGAATTTTATCATTATTTTATTTTTTTTACAATATTTATATTATACAAATTACAATTTATATTTGTATTAACTATATAATAATGATATAATATTTTTAGGTGATTAATATGTTAGATGATGTTAGAAAAAATAAAAGAAAATCAATTTTTATCGTTTTTAGCTTTGTTTTAATAATTACTTTAATTTTATATTATATATGTATGGCATTTGATTTAAGTGCTCCTGTTGCAATTATAATTTCTTTGGGATTCTCAATACTTGCAAGTTGGGCTTCTTATTATAATAGTGATAAAATTATTTTATCTGTAACTAAAGCAAGACCTGCAACAGAGGAAGAAGATAAAAAGCTAATAAATATATTAGAAGGATTGATGATTTCATCAGGGCTTTCACATAAACCAAAACTTTATGTTGTAGATGATCCCCAACCAAATGCTTTTGCAACAGGTAGAAATCCAGAGCATTCTATTATATGTGTTACTACTGGGCTTTTAGAAAAATTAGAATATTATGAATTAGAAGGAGTTATAGCTCATGAAATGGCTCATATAAAGAACTATGATATACTACTTTCAGCTGTTGTTACTGTAATGGTAGGTTTTATAGTTATGCTATCTGATATATTTACTAGAACATTTTATTACAGAGGAAGTAAGGATAGAGATAATGACAACAATGGTAATGCAATTTTAATGATTATAGGATTAGTTTTTTTAATACTTGCTCCTATTCTTGGAAAGATTATGCAAATGGCTGTGTCTAGAAGAAGAGAATTTTTAGCAGATAGTACAGCAGTTGAATTTACTAGAAATCCAGATGGATTAATATCAGCTTTAAGAAAATTAGATGAAGATCCTAATGAACTTCGAGTTGCAAATAAAGCAACAGAAAACATGTATATCGTAAATCCATTTAGAAAAAATGCGAATGGTAAGAAAAAAGCTGGATTGTTTTCTACTCATCCAAGCATTGATGATAGAATTGAAGCATTACAAAATATAAGATAATTTACGGAATATTCTTTGCTACGCTTAATTTTATTATTAAATCAATGTTATCATCTTTTGCGGCTTTATTTTTTCTAATTTGTCCGCATTTTTTGCATTTATATATTATTACATATCCTTTTTTACTATTCATTTCTACGCCTATTGGCTCTAGTAATCCATGGCATGACTCTGCTCTATCTCCTGGATTTATATCTACATGTTTTGAATATAGACAATGATTACAATGGTTTCTACATGAATATCCCAATTTTTCTACTTTCTTGCCACAATTTTCACATATAAATTCTTCATCTATCTCGTTAAAATTTTTCACAATTTTTACTCCTTTTAACACACCACAAGAAATCATTTATTCTTCAAATATACTGTTTCCAATAAACTCCCTTAAAAGAGAATTCATTGGTACTAAATCAGATGGTATAGATTTAAAATAGCTAAGCATTGAGTATAACCTTTTTGCTTCTGAATACTCTGGAAGGTCTGCTCCTATTTCTTTTAGCAATGGCATTGCATAATCTTTTAAGACACTTAGTTCATAAATTAATGATGAATTAAACATTACATCTGCTTCTTCTTGATATGCAAATATATTTTTATTTTCTCCCCTGTTTACTGATGGCCACATTTTGAGTGTATGCAAAGCACTATATCCTCTAAATTGATTGTCTCTAACAATTCTTCTTATTAACCTTGTATCTGTTGTAGAAATTCTATTATAATAGTCTACGTTAAGTACTGTTAATGCACTAATATATATCTTAAATTTTTGTTCTGCTGGTATTAAAAATGTTAGCTTATCGTTTAAGCAATGTATTCCTTCCATTATTAAAATTTCATCTTCTGCTAATTGCATTGTATTGCCTTTATATTCTTTTGTTCCTTTTTTGAAATTAAAAGTTGGAGCTTTAATTTTTTTTCCTTTTAATAGCTCTAACAAATCATTATTTAAAAGAGTTCTATCAATAGCATCTATTGATTCAAAATCATATTCACCATTTTCATCTTTTGGAGTATTGCTTCTTTCTACAAAATAATTATCTACTGATATTGTTTTTGTTTTCAACCCATTTAATCTAAGTTCTAGCTCTAATCTTTTTGCAAATGTAGTTTTTCCTGATGAAGAAGGTCCTGCAATTAGAATTACCTTTTTATTTTTATTATCTGAAATTATATCTGCTATTTTAGCTATTTTCTTTTCGTGCAAAGCTTCATCCATTAAGATATAATCTTTAATGTTTCCATTTTTTATTATTTCGTTTAATTTATATAGTGTATTAACATTGAGTGTTTTATGAACATCTTCATATTCGTCAAGTGTTTCTAATAATTTAGGACATTGAATAAATTTTCTTAGTTCGTTAGGATTATTTCTGCTTGGATATCTTATTAAAAATCCATCATGATACTTTGATAATTCATATTTTTTTATATATCCTGTTGAAATAGGCATAACTCCATAAAAATAGTTGTAATAATCCTCGCAATAATAAAGTGTAACTTCTTTTTTTTGTTCTAGATCTAATTGTAGCTTTCCTTTTAAAGTTTTTTCTTTTGAATAAAATTCTTTAGCTTCTTCTTTTGTCATAACTTTTCGTTGTATAGGTATATTTTTTTCTATAATATCTTTTATTCTATCATCTACTTTTTTTATTACTTCATCAGTTATATCTAGTCCATCTATTTCACATAGCATTGAATGATACAATTGATAATTTACTGTAAGTAATGCTTGTGGATAAATATCATGGAAAGCCTTTGCAACTATATATATAAGTCCTCTTTGAAATACTCTCATTCCGTCTTTATCTGTAATGTCAATTAATTCTATAGTTCCGTCTGACGGAATTTTAAATTTTAATCCTTTTACTTCGTTATTATATCTGCATGCTATTATTGAATTATTGCTTTTTTCTATTTCTCTTTTAAATAAATCTAAAACTGTTATATTGTTTTTAGCATCTATCACTATATTTTTATTCTTATATAATATTTGCATATATTTCCTCCCTTAATGCTCAAATTATTTTGTACTATTTTTAATTTTCTAGAATTATAAAAGGGTGCTGCAACGGTTACTTTTCTCTAATGTTTTTAACCGACAGCACCCATATTATCTAAATTGACAATGCTTTTTTACCTTTTCCGTCTGCTTCTATTTTAAACATTTCGCTATCACCATTTTCGTTTTCGTCTATATAATAAATACAATTGTTTTGTATATTCATTTTTGTATAAGTATTTTTTATGTCTGTTATTTTAGTTTCATTTTCTCCTTTTAGACTAATACTATATATTGCAAGATTACCATTTTCATCTGATTTTGTATAATATATTTTGTTCTTGCTAAAATTTATACTTTCTAATTGTATATTGCCATCTAGATTTGCAATTTTTTGTTTATTCTTTCCGTTTGATTCTATTTTATATAACTCGTAACCATCTTGAGTTTTTTCTTCATTTTGATTTTCATAAATATAATATATATTATTTTTATTTACAAAAAATTGTCTTGCTGAATCATTATCAATTATAGTTCTATCTTCTCCATTTGTAGTTATTTTTGCTATTATATATTTTCTATTATTAACATATGAATAGTAAATCCATTTACCTTCAATTTCATAATTTTGAATTGATTCACTTAATAATATTTGTTTATCTTGTCCATTTGTTTTTACTTTATAAAGTTTAGATTCTTTAAAATAATATATCCAATTATCTATAACTGTAACTTTTGCGGTATCTACATCATGTTCTATTATTTCTTTATCTTGTCCATTTGCATTTATTCTTACAATGTTATTATTACCTGCTGTTTTATCTAAATAATATAAATACTTACCAGATTTATTTAAATAAAGTGCATAATCTGAGCTTATTTTTTCTATATTATTTCCTGAATTTATTTTATATATTCCATCGGTGTTACTATCTTTAAATCCTAAATAATATACCGAATTATTCTTTTCTACAGCAAAACCTAAGTTATTTAAATTGCCACTTGTATTTCCTATTTCTGTTTTATTTGTAGCTAATATTAAAATTATTGCACAAATAATTACAATTAGTGCTATTGATAAGATTATGGCTACATTTTTGTTCGTTTTAAAAAATGAAAAAATTGTATTCTTTAAATTTATAAATTTATCCTTCATAACATTTTCCTTCCTCATTAGTATTTTTTTATTTTATATGATAATTATATAATTTAAATATAATATTATCAAGTATTTTTTTTACTTTTTTGGATATAATGGTAATAAATAACAATGAAGAGTAAAAATATATATCTCTTCAATTTTTAAGGAGGAACCTTTATGAATCAAAAAAGAGTTAGTGAGATTTTAAATAGTAGACAGTTAAATGAAGTTTATTACAATGAAAAACCAGTCTGGATACAAGAAGTGCATGATGATATTGCTAAAATTGGATTTTTAGATGGTTCTCAAGAAAAAGATGTGTATATAGATGATTTATATGAAAGTGATTTGTATAATTCTTCTTCGAAAAAATAAGAAAAAGTAGATATATTGCAAAGTAAAAAGTAGACTTTATCGTCTACTTTTTTACTTTATTTACTTAATTATTTTTAAGCGTTTTTAGATTTTAATGCTGCTTGAGCTGCTGCAAGTCTTGCAATTGGAACTCTAAATGGTGAACATGATACGTAGTTTAATCCTACATTGTGGCAGAATTCAACGCTTGATGGTTCTCCACCATGCTCTCCACAGATACCAAGTTTAATGTTTGGTCTTGTTGCTCTTCCTTTTTCAGCTGCCATTTTTACTAATTTTCCAACACCATTTTGGTCAAGTTTAGCAAATGGATCTGATTCATAGATTTTTGCTTTGTAGTAAGAATCTAAGAATTTTCCAGCATCATCTCTTGAGAAACCAAATGTCATTTGTGTTAAGTCATTTGTTCCGAAAGAGAAGAATTCTGCTTCTTCAGCTATTTCATCAGCTGTTAATGCTGCTCTTGGTATTTCTATCATTGTACCAATATGGTATTCCATATCTGATCCTTTTTCCTTCTTAACTTGTTCTGCTGTTTCAACAACTATATCTTTAACGAATTTTAATTCTTTCTTTTCTCCAACTAATGGAATCATTATTTCTGGTACTATATCGTATCCATCTTCTGCTTTAACTTCTATTGCTGCTTCCATTAATGCTCTTGTTTGCATCCTAGCTATTTCTGGATATGTAACTGCAAGACGGCATCCTCTGTGTCCCATCATTGGGTTGAATTCATGTAATTCTGCACATTTTGCTTTTAAGTGTTCTACTGTAACACCCATATCTTTTGCTAAAGCTTTTATATCATCTTCGTCAGTTGGTAAGAATTCATGCAAAGGTGGATCTAAATAACGTACTGTCATTGGTAATCCTTTTAGTTCTTTGTACATAGCTTTAAAGTCACCTTTTTGGAATGGTATTAATTCATTTAAAGCTGCTTCTCTTGCTTCAACTGTTTCTGATAAAATCATTTTTCTGATTTTTGGAATTCTATCTTCTTCGAAGAACATGTGCTCTGTTCTACATAGTCCTATTCCTTCTGCTCCTAAGTGAACAGCATTTTTTGTATCTCTTGGGTTATCAGCATTTGTTCTAACTTTTAAAGTTCTGAACTCATCTGCCCATCCCATTATTCTTCCAAAGTTTCCGCTAACGCTTGCTTCAACTGTTTTTATATCACCTTTGTAGATTTTTCCTGTTGTTCCATCTAATGAAATATAATCTCCTTCATGGAATGTATATCCACCAAGTTCAAATTCTTTTGCTTCTTCATTTATTTTGATGTCTCCACAACCAGATACACAGCATGTTCCCATACCACGAGCAACAACTGCAGCGTGTGATGTCATACCACCACGAACTGTAAGTATACCTTGGCTTGCTACCATACCTTCAATATCTTCTGGTGTTGTTTCTAGACGAACAAGTACAACTCTTTCACCTTTTCCACCTTTTCCTAATTCTTTTGCTTCTTCTGCTGAGAATACTACTTTACCTGCTGCTGCACCTGGTGATGCTGGAAGTGCTTCACCTATAACTTCTCCTGCTTTTAAGCTTTGTGCATCAAATGTAGGGTGTAATAATTGGTCTAAAGATTTAGCTTCTATTCTTAGAACTGCTTCTTCTTTAGTAATCATTCCTTCGTCTACTAAATCACAAGCTATTTTTATAGCTGCTGGGGCTGTTCTTTTTCCATTTCTTGTTTGTAAGAAATATAATTTTCCTTCTTGGATTGTAAATTCCATATCTTGCATATCTTTATAGTGATTTTCTAGTTTTGTTGCTATTTCCATAAATTCTTTATAGCATTCTGGTAAATCTTCTGCAAGTTTTGTAATTGGTTGTGGTGTTCTAACACCTGCAACAACGTCTTCACCTTGTGCATTGATTAAGTATTCACCAAATATTCCTTTTTCACCTGTTGATGGGTTTCTTGTAAATGCAACACCTGTTCCTGATGTATCTCCCATGTTTCCAAATACCATGGCTTGAACATTTACTGCTGTTCCCCAATCTCCTGGTATATCATTCATTCTTCTATATACAATAGCTCTTGGATTATCCCAGCTTCTAAATACAGCTTTAACTGCACCCATTAATTGTTCAACTGGATCTTGTGGGAATTCTTCACCTTTCATTGCTTCTTTGTATACAGCTTTAAATCTTTTTACTAATTCTTTTAAATCATCAACTGTTAATTCTGTATCGTAATGAACTCCTTTTTCTTCTTTTACTTCATCAATTATTTTTTCAAAGAATGATTTTGGAACTTCCATAACTACATCTGAATACATTTGAATAAATCTTCTGTATGAATCATATGCAAATCTTGGATTTCCAGTTTTTGCAGCGAATCCTTCAACTGCTTCATCATTTAAACCTAAGTTTAAAATTGTGTCCATCATACCAGGCATTGATGCTCTAGCACCACTTCTTACTGATACTAACAATGGATCATTGTTGTCTCCAAATTTTTTACCTTGAATTTGTTCTAATGTTTTTAATGCTTCAAAAATTTGTTTTTGAATTTCTTCATTAATTTTTTTACCGTCATTATAATATTCTGTACAAGCCTCTGTTGAAACAGTAAAACCTTGTGGAATTGGTAAACCTAAGTTAGTCATTTCTGCTAGGTTTGCACCTTTACCACCTAATAATTCACGCATGTTTGCATTTCCTTCTTTAAAAAGGTATACATATTTTTTGCTCATAAATTAAACCCTTCTTTCTTCTATATTTTTCAAAATCCTGTATTATTATATATCAAGCATTTTTAAAATGCAATCACTTTTTGTAATATTTTTGTAATATTTTATCAATTAAAAAAATTGCCTTGAATTTATTTCTAAATTCAAGGCAATTGTTTTTATTTATATTAACCCTCCATCTAAATAATTTCTACCACCATAATATATATGTGATATTAAAATTATTCCATCTTCTTCTATTATTGTATAAATCATTATATAGTTGTCTATAACTATTCTTCTATAATCTCTTCCTGCCCTATCTGTTTTTTCTATTTTAACATAAATTTTGGGATACTTTCTTAATTTTTTTATGGCTTCCATTATTTTTTTCCTTAATCTATTAGATGCTTGTTCTGCCTTTAATGTCTTTTTTATATAATCGCAATTTTCTTCTATTTCTTCTAAACAGGTGTCTGAAATTACAATTTCATATTCCATACCTTTCTTTCCATTTCTTAAAGACATCTTCAGCTTTTTTTACTCTTCCATTATTATAATCTTCTTCTGATTTTAAGATTTTTCTTTCTGTTTCTTCATCTAACATTTTATTTTTATATTCTTCCATTTTCATAATTACAACATTATCATTATTCATAGTCTTGTTTTTATTAACTGATGTTTCTAAATCTTTAATTTTTGTTATTTGTATCATATTAATACACCTCTTTTATACTATTTTTAGTATACCATAAATTTTAATGTTTTTGAATGCTTTTTTATTATTTCCCAAATTTATTATTTGTAAATTGTTTTGTTGTATACAATTTCTTTAATTTTTCAAATTTTAACCTCCTTTAACTTTTTATTCATTATTTTTTATTTTGTGAAATTTGTAAACGAATTGTTTATAGAAAAAAATTGCTCTGATTTAAATCTGTTTTATTATATATTAAAAGAAAGTATTTTTCAATACTTTCCTTCCATTTTTTTACATTTTTTTGTAACATTTAGTTGTGATGATAACATAATAAAAGAGGACAAAATTCCATGGAATTTTGTCCTCTTTTTAGTCTTTATTCTCTATTTAATTTGTTTTGCAACTTCTTCAGCGAAGTTTTCTTCTCTTTTTTGAAGTCCTTCACCTTTTTCGAATCTTACAAATTTAGATATTTCTGCATTATTGTTATCTAACAATTTTTGCACTTTTATACTTGGATCTTTTACAAATTCTTGTTCTAATAAACAAATTTCTCCATAGAATTTTCCAATTCTACCTTGAACCATTTTTTCAGCAATTTCAGCTGGTTTTCCTTCATTCATTGCTTGTGCTTTTAATATTTCCATTTCATGTTTTACAACATCTTGTGGAACTTGTTCTCTGTTTAAATATTCTGGTCTTGCTGCTGCAATTTGCATACATACATCTCTTGCAACGCTTTCTTCTCCTTTAGGAAAATCAACAAGAACTCCTATTTTTCCATCTCCGTGAATATAGCTTTCTATTAAGCCTGTACTTTCAAATCTTTCAAATCTTCTAACAGACATATTTTCTCCTATTGTTGCTATTTTATCTGTTAATATATCTTTTATTGTTTTTGAAGAATCACTTAAAGATTTTTCTTGTAATAGGCTTTCTACATCAGCTGGATTTGTAACTGCTATTTGTTTTGCTGTATCTACAACGAATTTTCTAAATTCTTCGTTTTTTGCAACGAAGTCAGTTTCTGCATTTACTTCTAATACAACACCAACTTTTTTATCGTCTGTTACATAGCAATATACTAGTCCTTCTGCTGCTATTCTATCTGATTTTTTAGCTGCTTTTGTTATTCCTCTTTCTCTTAATAATTCAGCTGCCTTTTCCATATCTCCATTTGTTTCTGTTAAAACTTTTTTGCAGTCCATCATACCTGCACCTGTTTTTTCTCTTAATTCTTTTACTTGTGACGCTGATATCATTTAAATTCCCTCCTAATATAATTATTCAGCTACTGTTTCAGTTGTTTCTTCTGCTACGACTTCTTCCATACTTGGATTTTCTTCTGATACTGTTTCTGCTTCTTCTGCCATTTCGCTTTCAGTTTCTAATGTTTCTCCTTGTCTTCCTTCTATGATTGCATTTGCCATAACATCTGTAATTAATTTTACAGCTCTTATTGCATCATCATTTCCTGGAATTGGATAATCTACATCTTCTGGATTACAGTTTGTATCGATTAATCCTACTATTGGAATATTTAATTTTCTTGCTTCTAATACAGCTATTCTTTCATTTTTTGGATCTACTACAAACATTGCTCCAGGCATTCTTGTCATGTTTTTAATACCACCTAGATTTTTTTCTAGTTTTTCCATTTCATTTTTTAATGCAGCAACTTCTTTTTTAGGTAATACATCAAATGTTCCGTCTTCTTGCATTTGTTCTAATTTGTTTAATCTTTCAACTCTTTTTCTTATTGTTTTAAAGTTTGTAAGCATTCCTCCAAGCCATCTTTGATCAACATAGAACATATTGCTTTTTTCAGCTGCTTCTTTAATACATTCTTGTGCTTGTTTTTTTGTTCCTACAAAAAGAATGTCTTTTCCTTCCTCTGCTACTTCTTTGATAAACTCATAAGCCTCGTCAATTTTTTTTGATGTCTTTTGTAAATCGATAATATGGATACCATTTCTAGCTTGATAAATGTATTCAGCCATTTTTGGATCCCATCTTTTTGTTTGGTGTCCGAAATGTACACCTGCTTCTAGTAATTGTTTCATTGCAACTACTGCCATTTTCATTCCTCCTTGTTTGTTTTACCTCCACATAATCTTTTGCACTTAAGAACACCTTTATTAAATAAGGGCACAATCTTAAATTGTGATTATATGTGCGTATTTTTAACTTTTATATTATACCAAATGTTTAATCGTTTTGTCAATATTTATTTTATTTTTTTGGCAACAACTGCAAGTCTTCCATCTTTAGTATGATATGAGCATGTAGAAAGTGTTAAAAGCTGGTCGCC